>NZ_KE148333.1:27744-50515 GCF_000410615.1 Novosphingobium sp. B-7
GGCACGGGGGGCGCGCCCCTTTTGCCTGATTCTACGCGCGGAGAGCCCGCGTGGTTCCGCGTCAGTCGCGCAGCAGCTCGTTGATGCCGGTCTTGCTGCGGGTTTGCGCGTCCACCGTCTTGACGATCACGGCGCAATAGAGCAACGGCCCGGGCGTGCCATCGGGCAGCGGCTTGCCGGGCAGCGAGCCGGGCACGACCACGGCGTAAGGGGGCACGCGGCCGATATGCACTTCGCCGGTGGCGCGGTCGATGATCTTGGTGCTGGCGCCCAGGAACACGCCCATCGACAGCACCGCGCCTTCGCCCACGATCACGCCTTCGGCCACCTCCGAGCGCGCGCCGATGAACGCGCCGTCTTCGATGATCACCGGGCCGGCCTGCAGCGGTTCGAGCACGCCGCCGATGCCGACGCCGCCCGAGATATGCACGTTCTTGCCGATCTGCGCGCACGAACCCACCGTGGCCCAGGTATCGACCATGGTGCCTTCATCGACGAACGCGCCGATGTTGACGAAGCTGGGCATCAGCACGACGTTCTTGGCAATGTGTGCGCCGCGCCGCGCCACGGCGCCCGGCACCACGCGGAACCCGGCGGCGCGAAAGGCGGCTTCGTCCCAGCCGGCAAACTTGCTCGGCACCTTGTCAAAGGCCGGGGCGCCACCGGCGCCACCCTCAATCACGACATTGTCATTGAGGCGGAACGAGAGCAGCACGGCCTTCTTCAGCCACTGGTTCACGCGCCACGCGCCATCGACCTTTTCCGCCACGCGCGCTTCGCCAGCATCGAGCAGGGCGAGGGCCTGTTCCACCACCACGCGCACATCGTTGCTGGCCGGCGTCACGTCCGCGCGGTTGTCCCAGGCGGCTTCGATGGCGGCTTCAAGCTGTGCGGTCATGTGTGTTTCTCCGGGCAATACTGAGATGGTCTGGCCTTGGGGGGTCTGGACAGTCTGCTTGGGCAGGGCGCCTAGCCGAGGTGACCGTCGGCGGCAAGCGCGTCGAGCCAGGCAGCAAGATCGTCGATCGTCTCGTCGATCGCGGTCTCGTCGCGAGCGCGGGCGCCCCAATCCGTCCCGAAGTCGAGCCAGACCGTCTGCATGCCCATGGCCTTGGCCGGGGTGAGGTTACGCGCCGAATCCTCGAAGAATACCGAGCGGGTAGGGTCGATGCCAAAGGCGGAGACAAAGCCGCGATAGGCCGATGGCTCGGGCTTGGGCTTGTATTCCATGGCGTGAATGTCCCACAGGCCTTCAAAGCAGTGGGTGATGCCCAGGGCATCGAGCACCCGTGTGGCATAGGCTGCATCGCCATTGGTAAAGACCAGGCGGCGCCCGGGCAGGCGCATCAGGCGTTCTTCCAGGCGCGGCGCACGGTTCAGGGGGGCCATGTCGACATCGTGAACATAGCCAAGGAATTCATAGGGATCGACGCCGTGGAAATGCATCAGGCCAGCGAGCGTGGTGCCATGGTCGTGGAAATACATCTTCTGCACGCGGCGCGCCTCGGCATGGTCGCAGCCCAGTAGATCGGCAATATAGGCGCCCATGCGCACGTCGATCTGGTCGAACAGGCAGGTTTCGGCCGGGTACAGCGTGTTATCCAGATCGAAGATCCAGCAATCGACACGCGATGGGTCAAAGGGCATCCGTCATCCTTGCGAGCTTGGCTCTGGCCTCATGAGCGTGGCTCTGCCTTTAGAGCATGGTGCCGCCGCCTGCCCGCAAAATCAGCGCGGGGCAAGCCTCCTCAGCCGGGCGTTTTCGCCGTCTTCGAGAATCCATAGCGTACCATCGCGCGCTTCGCGAATCTCGCGTATCCGCGTGCCCAGGTCGATCCGCTCCAGTTCCTTGCCCACCGGGTGGCCGTCTGGCCCCGGTTCCAGGCCCACGCGAACGATCCCGGCCGCGCCCAGCGCCGCGATCAGCGCCTGCCCGCGCCACTGCGGAAAGGCCTTGCCCGAATAGAACACGAAATCGCCCGGCGCGATCACCGGGTTCCAGCTGATCGCCGGCGCCGCCAGGTCTGGCCGCGTTGCGTTGCGCGGGATCGGCGTGCCATCATAGTTGTCCCCATCGGACACCAGCGGCCAGCCATAGTTCTTGCCGGGTGAAAGCAGGTTGAGCTCGTCCCCGCCGGCCGGGCCGTGCTCTACATCCCACAGGCGCCCCTGGGCATCGAACTGCAAGCCCAAGGGGTTGCGATGGCCCAGCGTCCACACCTGCGCGGCAATGCCGCCTTGCGCCGCAAAGGGATTGCCCGGCGCGGGCTGGCCATCGAGCGTGAGGTGGAGGACCTTGCCCAGGTTGGTGTTCATATCCTGCGCCGGGATGAACTTCTGCCGCTCGCCCGAAGACAGGAACAGGCTTTGGCCATCCGGCGCAAAGGCGATGCGATGGCCAAAATGGCCGCGCCCGGAAACCTTGGGTACCTGCCGCCAGATCACGGTGAGGCCTTCGAGGCGGGGCGAGCCCTGATCGCGCACCAGCCGCGCGCGGCCCAGCACGGCGCCGCGCGTATCCCCCGCGCCCGCTTCCACCCAGGTGAGATAGACCAACCCGCTGGTGGCAAAATCGGGGGCGAGGGCAATATCGCCGAGGCCCCCCTGGCCGCCGGCGTCCACCTTGGGCGTGCCAGACACGACCACGGCCTTGCCCCCTTCGCGCCACAGCTTAAGCGCGCCGGTGCGTTCGGTCACCAGCACGGCGGTCTTGCCTTGGCCATCATCAGGCAGGAACGCCATGGCCCACGGGCTGTCGAAGCGCGCCAGGTCGGTAATCACGAAGCTGTCGCGCTGTTCGGGCGCCGTGGCGGCGGCGTTATCGGGCTGGGCTTGCGATCCGCAGCTTGCAGCCAGGAACGCGAGCGGCGATAGGAGGCAGAGGATCCCTTTTGTCATGCCCGCTACAATGCCCGAAACCCGCGTCCGTGCCACCAGAATTACCCGTGTTACTGCCCGCGTATCGGGGCATGTGATTGGCGTCGACGAGGCGGGGCGCGGCCCCCTGGCCGGCCCGGTGGTGGCCGCTGCGGTGGTGCTGGGGCGGCGGCCGCCCGAAGGGCTGGCCGATTCCAAAAAGCTTTCGGCCAAGCGCCGCGCGGTGTTGGAAGAGCAGATCAAGGCGTCGTGCCACTGGGGCGTGGGCGTGGTGGACCCGGTCGAGATCGACCGCCTCAACATCTTTGGCGCCACCATGCTGGCGATGACCCTCGCCGTACAGGAACTCGTGGCGCAATTGCAGGGCGATGTGGGCGAGGTGCGTGTCGATGGCAATCTCACGCCGCACGGGCGCCATGCCGATTGGTGCTGGCCGGCGCGGCCGATTGTTGGTGGCGACGCGATCGAGCCGTGCATTTCTGCGGCCTCGATCATCGCCAAGGAGCACCGTGACCGCATGATGCGGGCGGCGGCCGAACTCCATCCGCACTACGGCTGGGAGCGCAACGCCGGCTATGGCACGGCGCAGCACCTTGCCGCCCTGCGCACGCACGGCCCTACGCCGCTGCATCGGCGCAGTTTTGCCCCCGTGGCGCAGCTGCTGCTGATTTAGCCGCGACTCGGCGCAAGGCCTGCGAATAAATTTTCCACAGTTGCGCACACCATATCTTGAGTCACGCACCCCCACCGAGACTCAAGATGTGGTTGGCGGACTCGTTCCGTTCCGCTTTTGCAGCGCTGCGACTCGGCGCAAATCCGCGAGTCGCGCCTTGACCTGCGAGTCGCGATGATTCAGATTCCACGTCAACAAGCGATAGTGGAAGGAAGTATCATGGTTACGGCAGTGAAAACGCGCACCCGCGCCTTGCGGGCCAAAGTGGCCGCCAAGGTTCAGGCGCCGGTGCTGCCGGTCAACCGCATCCTCAAGGGCGATTGCATTGAAATGATGCGCTCGTTGCCCACCGGTTCGATTGACATGATCTTTGCCGATCCGCCCTACAACCTGCAGCTTGGCGGCGACCTGGCCCGCCCCGATGGCAGCCATGTCGACGCCGTGACCGATCACTGGGACAAGTTCGACAGCTTTGCCGTCTATGATCGCTTCACCCGCGAATGGTTGAGCGAGGCCTATCGCCTGCTCAAGCCCAATGGCTCGATCTGGGTGATCGGCAGCTATCACAACATCTTCCGCCTGGGCACGATGCTGCAGGACATGGGCTTCTGGATTCTCAACGACATCATCTGGCGCAAAACCAACCCCATGCCCAATTTCAAAGGCACGCGGTTCACCAATGCCCACGAAACCCTGATCTGGGCAGCCAAGAGCGAGAAGGCGAAGTACACCTTCAACTACCGCGCGATGAAGACCTTGAACGACGAGTTGCAGATGCGCTCTGACTGGGTGCTGCCGATCTGTTCGGGCAAGGAACGCCTCAAGCGCAACGGCACCAAGGCCCACCCCACGCAAAAGCCGGAATCGCTGCTCTATCGGGTGATCCTGGCCACCACCAACAAGGGTGACGTGGTGCTCGATCCATTCTTCGGCACCGGCACCACCGGCGCTGTGGCCAAGCGCCTGGGCCGCAACTGGATCGGCTGCGAGCGCGAGGACGATTATATTGAAGTGGCGCAGGAGCGTATCGACCTGGCCCTGCCGCTCGATGAAAGCGCACTCAAGACCATGCAGTCCAAGCGCGCCGCGCCCAAGGTGCCGTTCGGCTCGCTGGTGGAAAGTGGCTGGCTGACGCCGGGCACCGTGCTCGCTGACAAGAAGCGCCGCTGGCAGGCCGTGGTGCGCGCCGATGGCAGCCTGGCTGTGGGCGAGGATACCGGGTCGATCCATGGCATGGGGTCCAAGGTGCAGAACGCCGCCTCGTGCAATGGCTGGACGTTCTGGCACTTCATGGACAAGGGCGAGATGAAGCCGATCGACGTGCTGCGCCAGCGCTATCTGTTGGCGGTGGAAGACTGATCGGGTTAATTGCCGTCGTCCCGGACTTGATCCGGGGCCCCGCTTTTCCTGAAGGATAGCGCAAGGCGCCCAAAAGAAGCTGGACCCCGGGTCAAGCCCGGGGTGACGAATAGTTGGTGGTTGGGGCAAAGGCTTTGGCATGAACGAGACGGTTTACCTTCGCCCCATCGCCTTGACCGAAAGCCCGCAGTCGGATGACGGTCAGGCCGTGCGCCTGGCTGGCGGGCTCGCCTGCGCCAGCCGCTTTGCCCTGCTGGTGCGGGGTGACGGCAAGATCGTCTCGCGCCAGGTTGTCAGCGCGGGGGACGTAGTTGCTGCCATTGCTGCCTTGCCCGATGCGCTGGCCGCCGACGCCAGCGCGCAATGGGCCAACCTGAGCAAAAACCATGCGCCGATCGGCTGTGGCGAGCGGGTGCTGCGCCTCGATCAGCCGCTGGTCATGGGCATTCTCAACGTCACGCCCGACAGCTTTTCCGATGGCGGCCAGTTCCTCGACAAGCCCGATGTCGCGCTAGACCATGCCTCGGCCATGCTGGCGGCGGGCGCGGCGGTGATCGACGTGGGTGGGGAATCCACCCGGCCCAATGCCGCCGCGGTGTGGGAGGGGGACGAGATCAAGCGCGTGGTGCCGGTGATCGAGCGCCTTGCCGCCACCGGCGCTGCCATTTCCATCGACAGCCGGCGTTCCAGCGTGATTGCCGCCGCGCTTGCCGCCGGGGCGCATATTGTCAACGATGTTTCCGCCCTGCGCCACGATCCGCGCAGCATGGAGATTGTCGCTGCCAGCGGTGCGCCGGTCGTGCTGATGCATGCGCCGGGCGGTGCGGACGACCTCCACGCCGATGGGCATTATCGCGATGTCGTGCTCGACGTGTTCGATGACCTGCGCGCCCGGCGTGATGCCGCGCTGGCCGCCGGCATTGCCGCCGAGAAGATCCTGCTCGATCCCGGCATCGGCTTTGGCAAGACGCTGGCCGAAAACCTGGCGCTGATCAACGCCCTGCCGCTGTTCCACGCGCTGGGCCAACCCGTGCTGTTTGCCGCCAGCCGCAAGCGCATGATCGGCGCCTTGGCCGGCGAGGCACCGGCAGACCAGCGCCTGGGTGGCTCGGTCATGCTGGCGATCAAGGCGCTGGAGGCAGGTTGCCACATGGTGCGCGTGCACGATGTGGCCGAAACGGTGCAGGCCATGCGCGTGTGGCGCGGCCTGCGCGATGCGGCACTGACCGATTTTTCGCAGCTGGCATGAGCGCGCGGGGGGCTTCGACAAGCTCAGCCCGAACGGATTAAAGAGCAGTTTGTGAATACCGTTCGGGCTGGGCTTGTCGAAGCCCCCAGCCGCGCACGCCCCCGTCAGGCCGCGTTGTCGATGCCCAGTTCCGACAGCTTGCGGTAGAGCGTCGAGCGGCCGATCCCCAGGCGCCGTGCCACTTCGGTCATGCGGCCGCGATAGTGGCCGATCGCCAGGCGGATGACATCGGCCTCGATCTCTTCCAGCGGGCGCAGGTTGCCGTCGGCGGTGAACAGCATCACGCCGGCACCATCGCTGATCGGTGCCGGGCTGCGCGGGGTTTCGCCCACCATCGTCGAGAGATTGGGGAAGTCTTGCGCGGTCAGTGTTTCTGCATCGCAGAACACGGCGGCGCGAAACAGCGTCGCCTGTAACTGCCGCACGTTGCCCGGCCAGTCATAGGCCTTGAGCAGGGCCAGCGCGCTATCGGTGATGCCAAGCGGGCGCAGGCCCGGCTGCTCGCCAATCCGCGCGAGGAAATAGCGCGCCAGCGCGGCGATATCGCCCGACCGCTGGCGCAGCGCGGGCAGATGCACGTGCACCGTGCTGAGCGCATCGACCAGGGGCGCATGATAGAAACCCGCCTCGGCCAGATCGCGCAACGGCGCATTGCTGCACGCGAACAGGCGTACGTCGATGCGGAACGAGTGGCGCGCGCCGATCGGCTGTACATCACCGCGTTCGACGAACTGGGTCAGCCGTTCTTGTACATGAAGGGGCAGGCGATCGACCTCGTCGATTACCAGCGTGCCGCCGTCAGCGTGTTGCAGCGCGCCGATATGCCGATCGAAGGCTCCGGGAAACGCGCCCTTTTCGTGGCCGAACAGCACGCTTTCGATCTGGTTGGCGGGAATGCCGCCAGCGTTGACAATGCGCAGCGGCGCCTTGGCGCGCGGGCTGGCGGCGTGCATCGCGCGCACCAGCATTTCCTTGCCGGTGCCGCTTTCGCCCTCGATCAGCACGGTCTGCTGGGTGCGCGCCGCCTTGGCCGCCACGGCCAGTGCGGCGCGGAATGCCGGCGCGGCGCCGATCATCGAATCAAAGTCGAGCGTCGTGCCGATCTTTTCGGTGAGCGGCTGAAGCTCTGCCGCGGGCGCCTCGCGCGTGGTTGCGCTGCGCAGGGCCTGGAGCAGGCGATCGGGTGCCACGGGCTTGATCAGGTAATCGGTGGCCCCGGCGCGCATTGCTTCCACCGCCAGCAGTGGCGAGGCACTGGTGGTGAGCATCAGGATCGGCAGGGCCGGGCGCCGCGCCTTGAGTTCGGCGATCAGCGCACAGGCATCGTCGCCCGGAACCCATTGATCCAGGATGATGGCGCCCAGTTGCATGCCCTGGCGCGTGCCGAGCGTGGCAATCGCGGTTTCGGAATCGCGGGCCACGAGCGTGCGCCACCCTTCGCGTGCGGCCAGTGCCGTGATCAGCCGGCATTGCGCAGGCTCATCATCGATCAGCATCAGCAGGCGGTCGTCGGCTTCGGCCATGATTTTCCCGTCGTTGAAACAACACCCGATTACGCATTTCTGGTAAAAACCTGATTAAACAATCAGGCCATTCAATCGCCCTTGAGAGACGCGGGGCAGCGGTTTAAGGTGCGCTCAAGGATAATAACGAGGGATGAGTGAGCATGACGTCTGCCAATGATATGAAGGCTGCACGCGAAACCTACGAAGGCTTTATCTCGATGATCAAGGTCTCCGTGCCGGTGATCGCGCTCATCGTCGCTTTCGTGATCCTGATCATACAATAAAGAATGTCACATGACATAACGATCGCCGTCCTTCGGGAACGCGCGACGGGGGAGAGCCGGGTGGCGGCGACACCGGAAACGGTGCGCAAGCTTTCGGCTTTGGGGGCCAAACTGGTGGTGGAAAGCGGCGCGGGGAAGGGCGCCGATATTTCCGACGATGATTTTCAGGCCGCCGGCGCGGCGATTGCCAGCGCCGATGCCGCCGCCGGCGCGCAGATAGTGCTGGGCGTGCAGGGGCCCGATCCGGCGCTGTTGGCTGGCGCCGCGCCTGGTGCGTGGATCGTGGCAGGGCTCGATCCCTTTGGCCAGCGCGCCCGGGTCGATGCCTATGCCGCTGCGGGGCTCGAGGCGCTGGCGATGGAATTCATGCCGCGCATCACCCGCGCGCAATCGATGGATATCCTGTCATCACAGGCCAATCTCGCTGGCTACAAGGCCGTGCTGGTGGCGGCCAATCTCTATGGCCGGGCTTTCCCGATGATGATGACGGCGGCCGGCACGGTGAGCGCGGCCAAGGCCTTCATCATGGGCGTGGGCGTCGCCGGCCTCCAGGCCATCGCCACCGCTCGCCGCCTGGGCGCGCAGGTTTCCGCCACCGACGTGCGCTCTGCCACCAAGGAACAGATCCAGTCGCTGGGCGCCAAGCCGATCTTCGTGGAGAACGTGGCGGGGATCGAGGGCGAAGGCGCGGGCGGCTATGCCACCGAAATGAGCCCCGAATACCAGAAGGCCCAGGCCGAACTGGTATCGAGCCATATCGCCAAGCAGGATATCGTCATCACCACCGCGCTGATCCCCGGCCGCGCCGCGCCGCGCCTGATCAGCGATGCCCAGATCGCGACGATGCGGCCAGGCTCGGTCATCTATGACTTGGCCGTGGCGCAAGGCGGCAACGTGGAAGGCAGCGTGGCCGACCAGGTAGTGGAACGCCACGGCGTGAAGATCGTCGGCTATGCCAACACGCCCGCGCTCTTGCCGGCCGATGCTTCGGCCCTGTTTTCGCGCAACCTGTTCAATTTCCTTTCGGCCTTCTGGGACAAGGAACAAGGCCGCCCGGTGCTGGACGAGGAAATCGGCAACGCCATCCGCCTGACGCAAGGCGGGCAGGTCGTGCACGAAAGGCTCAAGGGGTGAGTATGGACGAGTGATCCTCCCCCTGCGGGGGAGGGGAACCGCCCACAGGGCGGTGGAGGGGGGGGTAGCGATGCGCGATCATAGCGTGCAAGCACTGACAAGCGCGAGAAAGCTGCGCAAAGCCATGAGCTTGCCCGAGGTTCTGCTGTGGCAGCGCTTTCGGCAGCGGCCTGCGGGAATCAAGCTGCGCCGACAGCACCCGGTGGGCGGCTTTGTCGCTGATTTCTATTGCGCTGCGTCTAGAACTGTCTTCGAGATCGACGGGATTTCGCATGACATGGGCTCTCGCCCGCTTGCTGATGCCCGGCGTTCGGCGTGGATGGAACGCCACGGGCTTCGCGTGATCCGCATTCCCGCCGCCGACGTTCTCCGCGACCCTGATGCCACGGCCCAAGCCATTATAACCGCGTGCCAAGCAGCACCCCCTCCGTCAGCGCTAGGCGCTGCCACCTCCCCCGCCGGGGGAGGATCTGAAGGTACCTGATCTATGGACTTCATATCGATCCTGAGCATTTTCGTGCTCGCCTGCTTTGTCGGCTACTACGTCGTCTGGTCGGTCACGCCGGCCTTGCATACGCCGTTGATGGCGGTGACCAATGCCATTTCGTCGGTCATCATCGTCGGCGCCCTGGTCGCCTCGGCAGCGGCGGGGTCGCCACTGGCCAAGGTGCTGGGGCTCGGCGCAGTGGTCCTGGCGTCGGTCAATATCTTCGGCGGTTTTGCCGTTACCCAGCGCATGCTGGCGATGTACAAGAAGAAGGAGAAGAAGTGATGGACTTCTCGTTCCTCTCGGCGGCTGTGAGTGTGGCGCCGCGCAATGTATTTCCGATGCCTGCGGCAGAAAACAGCGGTATCGTTCCGCTATTATACCTCATTTCGGGCGTGCTGTTCATCATGGCGCTGCGCGGGCTTTCGTCGCCGGGCACGAGCCGGGCGGGCAACCGCTATGGCATGATCGGCATGACCATTGCCGTGGCCACCACGCTGGTTACCCATTCGATCGCCAGCCTGCCGGAAATCGCGGTGGCCATCGCCATTGGTGGAGGCATCGGCTTTATCATCGCGCGGCGCATCCAGATGACGGCGATGCCGCAACTGGTGGCCGCGTTCCACTCGCTGGTGGGACTGGCCGCCGTGCTGGTGGGGCTGGCGGCCTATGCCAATCCCGAGGCATTCGGCATTCTTGATGCCCAGGGGCTGATCGAACCGCAAAGCCGCGTCGAAATGGGCCTGGGCATTGCCATCGGCGCCATCACCTTCTCCGGCTCGATCATCGCGTTCCTCAAGCTGGCTGGCAAGATGAGCGGCGCGGCGATCCTGTTGCCCGGACGGCATGTGATCAACCTGGGCACGCTGATCGCGATCCTCGGGCTGGTTGGCTGGTTTACCCAGGATCAAAGCCCCTGGGTCATCGCCACGATTACCGCGCTGTCTTTCGTGATCGGCTTCCTGCTGATCATCCCGATCGGCGGG
Organism: Novosphingobium sp. B-7; assembly: GCF_000410615.1. NCBI lineage: Bacteria > Pseudomonadati > Pseudomonadota > Alphaproteobacteria > Sphingomonadales > Sphingomonadaceae > Novosphingobium > Novosphingobium sp. B-7. Next base: position 38,299 of record NZ_KE148333.1, read on the forward strand.
GCAGACATGCCGGTGGTGGTCTCGATGCTCAACAGCTATTCCGGCTGGGCGGCAGCGGCGATGGGTTTCACCCTGCACAACACCGCCATGATCATCACCGGCGCGCTGGTCGGCTCTTCAGGTGCGATCCTGTCGTACATCATGTGCAAGGCGATGAACCGCTCGTTCCTGTCGGTGATCGCCGGGGGCTTTGGCGCCGAAGCAGCCGTCAGCGGCGGCGCGGCCAAGGAGCAGCGCCTGTGGAAGCGCGGATCGGCCGAAGACGCGGCATTCCTGATGAAGGAAGCCGAAAACGTCATCATCATCCCGGGCTATGGCATGGCCGTCAGCCAGGCGCAGCACGTGCTGCGCGAGATGGGCGACGTGCTCAAGGCCAATGGCGTCAACGTGAAATATGCCATTCACCCGGTGGCGGGGCGCATGCCCGGGCACATGAACGTGCTGCTCGCCGAAGCCAACGTACCCTATGACGAAGTCTTTGAACTGGAAGATATCCAGGGCGATTTCGCCCAGGCTGACGTGGCGTTCGTGATCGGCGCCAATGACGTGGTCAACCCCGCGGCCAAGACCGACAAGTCCAGCCCGATCTATGGCATGCCGGTGTTCGACGTGGACAAGGCCAAGACCATCTTCTTCGTCAAGCGCTCCATGGGCGGGGTCGGCTATTCGGGCGTCGACAACGACGTGTTCTACATGGACCAGACGATGATGCTGTTGGCAGACGCCAAGAAGATGGTGGAGGAGATCGTCAAGGCGCTCCAGCATTGATGATAACCCCTGGTTGACAGCGTCGGCGCGGCGGGGCGAGAAGGCGGGCATGAAGACCATCGTTCTTGTCGCCGTTGTCGCCGCGCTGTCGCTCGTTTCTACCGCCTGCGTCTCCAAACTGGCCGAGGGCCGCGTGCGCACGGCGCTGGTCGATGCCGGCCTGTCCCATGCCAATGCCGCCTGCATGGCCGAGCGCATGACCGATCGCCTCTCGCTGGGGCAGTTGCGCCGGTTGGAGGCACTGCAGGCGCCCAGGCGCAGCCTGGCCGATTACGTGTGGACCGTGCGCCGCCTGGATGATCCGCAACTGGTGCAAGTGACGGTCAGCGCCGCTGCGCTCTGCGCCATGGGATTGGCCCCCGAAAAGCGGTGAACCGCGTGCGCGTGCACGGTGGATCGCTGCCGGGGGCCGCTGGACCTGGGCGGTGGTCTTGCCTAAGGCTGAAAACCATCGAAACGGGACTGACCGGCGGGGGCGCCGGTGGGAGATAGTGGTTTGCGCAAGATTGGCCTTATCGGCGGCATGAGCTGGGTTTCGACCCGCACGTATTACGAGCATCTCAACAAGCTGGTTCAGGCGCGCACAAGCACGTTGTCGAGCGCGCCTTTGCTGATCGAAAGCCTGGATTTTGCCGGCTTGGCCCGGCTTTCGACTGCGGATGAGTGGGCCCACGCCGCAACCGTGCTGGTCCAGAGCGCCAAGCGGCTGGAACAGGCTGGCGCCACCGCGCTTCTGATCGGCGCCAACTCGATGCACAAGGTCTATGACCAGGTTGCCGCGTCGGTGGGTGTGCCGGTGATCCACATTGCCGACGCCGTTGGCGCACGGATGCAGGCCAATGGCGTGAAGACCGCGGCGCTGATCGGCTCGCGCAATGTCATGGTCGAAAGCTTTTACCGCAAGCGCCTGGTGGCCCATGGCGTAACGCTGCTGCCGCCGGTGATGGACAATGTCGATGAGATCGACCGGATCATCTATGAAGAGCTGATGCAGGGCCGCGCCACGCGCTCGGCCGAGCGCACGTTCAAGACCTTGTTGACCACCATGGGCCAGGCCGGCGCGCAAGGCGTGGTGCTCGGCTGCACCGAACTCGACATGGTCATCGATGTCGATGCCAACGTGCTGCCGATCTATGACGGCACGCGCATCCATGCCGAGGCGGCGGCCGACTGGATCCTGGGCGCGGGGTGACAGACATGCGCGCGCCCTGGGCCTGCGATCCCGCTGCCTCGCGTGGGCGAGAGTTCGCACCAGAGCAGGGCGGGGTGCGCGGCCCGCGCAGCGAGTTCCAGCGCGATCGCGATCGGATCATCCATTCGATCGCGTTTCGCCGGCTGCGCCACAAGACGCAGGTGTTCATCGCGCCCGACGGCGATCACTATCGCGTGCGGCTGACGCACAGCCTAGAAGTGGCGCAGATCGGGCGCGTGATTGCCCGTGCTTTGGGCGCGGACGAAGACCTGACCGAAGCACTGTGCCTGGCCCACGATATCGGCCATCCGCCGTTCGGTCACGCCGGCGAGGATGCGCTGGAGGCGGCGCTGTCAAGCTGCGGCGGATTTGATCACAACGCCAATACCTTGCGCGTGCTGATGCGCCTGGAAAGCCCCTATGTGGAGCACGATGGCCTCAACCTGACCTGGGAAATGCTCGAAGGCCTGGCCAAGCATAACGGGCCGGTGAAGAAGCCCACCTGGGCGCTTGCCGAACTCGATGCGGCGTTCCCGCTCGACCTGGCCAGTCACGCCTCGATGGAGGCGCAGATTGCCGCGATTTCCGACGACATTGCCTATGACAACCACGATATCGACGATGGACTGCGCGGCGGTTTCCTGGCGCTGGACGACCTGCTGGAACTGCCGTTCGTGGCCGATCAATGGTATGCGATCGAGGCGCGCCATCCCCATGCCCCGCGCGAACGCCTGCTGCGCGAATTGGTGCGTGGGCAGATCGGCCGGATGGTCAACGACGTGATCAGCGAAACGCAGCGGCGCCTGGATGATAGCGGCGTTGGCAATGTGGCGGCGGTGCGCGCTGCCGGGCGCGCGCTCTGCGGATTTTCCGAAGAGGTGCGGCGGGAAGAACGCACACTCAAGCAGTTCATGTACGCGCGGCTCTACCTCCATCCCGAGCAGGTGGCTGCGGCTGATCGCGCGCGCCATGTGGTCGAAACGCTGTTTGCCGCCTATCGCGCCGATGCCGGACACATGCCGGCCGCCTGGCAGGCGCGCTTGCGGCTGTCAGAGCCAGATCGCAGCCGCGTGATCGCCGATTTCATCGCCGGCATGACCGATCGCTATGCTATCGACTGTTACGCGAAGATCGTCGGTCAAGTGCCTGAAGGACTTAGCAATGTCTGATCCCATCCGCGTGCTGCTGGTCGGCGCGACGGGGCTGGTCGGCCAGGCCGTGCTGGATGCCGCTGCTGGCCGGCCTGGCGTGCGCATGGTCGCCTTGGGACGCCGTGCGGCGCCCCTGCCTGCCGGCGCGCAGATGGAGCAATTGGTGATCGCGCCTGAACACTGGGGCGATGCCGTAGCGCAGGTGCGCCCTGATGTGATCGTGCTGGCATTGGGCACGACGATCGCGGCGGTGGGTGGCGATCGCGCCGCCTTTCGGGCGGTGGACCATGACCTCACGCTGCGCTGTGCGACGGCGGCGCGCCAGACGGGCGTTGCCCATGCCATCCTAGTTTCATCGGTTGGCGCTGATCCGGCTGCGCGCACGTTCTATCTCGCCACCAAGGGTGAGGTGGAGCGCGACGTGGCAGCGCTGGGCCTCCCTCGGTGCGATATACTTCGACCCGGCCTGCTGCGCGGCGCCCGCCAAGGCGCAGTCCGCCCGGCTGAGCGCGTGGGCATGGCGGTGGCGCCGCTGGTCGATTGGGCGCTGAGGGGCGCGCTTTCCCGCTATCGCTCGATCACCGCCAGCACGGTGGGCCAGGCGATTGTAAACCTGGCCAGCGTCCAGGCCGATGGGCGGTTCGTCCACCATTTTCGCTCCATCCACAGCGCTGCGCGCGGGACTGCTTATCCAGGCAGTTGACTTGCACGGGGTGCCTGCGCGAAAGGGCGGGCCTGTCGCTGACCCGCGCGGGAGAGTTTGCTGCTGATTCGCATATGTGAAAAAAGCAGTGACGCCGAAGGAGCAACCGCCCCGGAATCTCTCAGGCTAAAGGACCGCACGGGGTCTATAGCGACACTCTGGAAAGTGTTTCATTTCCTTGCGGAAATGGGGCCGCCGAAGGGGTAACCCCGCGATGCGCCACAACTAGGGGCGCGGGGGAAAGCTCTCAGGTTTCCGTGACAGAGGGGGCACCGTTGGGTGCACCTCTGTGCGGAGTTGAAACTTGTGAGTGACACATACGATCTCGCCCCGATTGCGGGCGAAAAGCCGCTTATCCTCACCCTGCCTCTCGATGCCTGGCACCGCGCACGCGGCGGCCGGATGGTGGAATTCGCCGGCTATCACATGCCGGTGCAGTACGAAGGCATTCTGGCTGAACACCAGTGGACGCGGGCCCATGCCGGGCTGTTTGATGTGTCGCACATGGGCCAGCTGGTGCTGCGCGGTGACCATGCCGGGCAGGCGCTCGAGGCCTTGCTGCCCGGCGCCTTCACCACGCTCAAGCCCGGCAAGCAGCGCTATTCGCTGTTGCTGGCAGACGACGGCGGCGTCCTTGACGATCTGATCGTGACCAATCGCGGCGCTGATTTCTACGTGGTGGTCAACGGCGCCACCAAGCATGCCGATATCGCCCACATCACCGCGCGCCTGCCCAAGGGTGTGACGCTGGACCACCTGGCAGACCATGCACTGCTCGCGCTGCAAGGACCGGAAGCCGCCCAAGCGCTCGGCGCGTTGGGCCTGGTGCCGGCGGCCGATCCGGCGCGCACGCTTGACAGCCTGGTGTTCATGGAGGCTGCGCCGTTCGTGTGGAACGGGGTGGCGCTGGGCGTTAGCCGCTCGGGCTATACCGGCGAAGATGGCTTTGAAATCTCGGTTCATGCTGATCAAGCCGTGGCGCTGGCCGATGCGCTGCTGGCCCAGCCGCAGGTCAAGCCGATCGGCCTGGGTGCGCGAGATTCGCTGCGCCTGGAAGCCGGCCTGCCGCTCTATGGCCATGATCTTTCGCCCGATATCGATCCGGTAGAGGCCGATCTCGGCTTTGCCATTCCAGTTCGCCGCCGACTGGCTGACGCTGGTTTCCCCGGCGCGCCACAACTGGCCAAGGCTTTTGCCCAAGGCACCGCGCGGCGCCGCGTGGGCCTGCTGATTGAAGGCCGCATGGCCGCACGCGAAGGCGCCGAGGTGGTGTCAGATGGCCGCACCGTGGGCACCGTCACCTCTGGCGGCTTTGCCCCCAGCCTGGAGCGGCCGATCGCCATGGCCTTCGTCGAAACCGCGCTGGCCGTGCCCGGCACCGCGCTGACCCTTTCCGTGCGCGGCAAGAGCCTTGCCGCCACTGTCGTTTCGCTTCCCTTCCATCCCCATCGTTACGTGCGCAAAGGAGCCGCCTGATGACCCGCTATTTCACCGCTGATCACGAATGGCTTGTGGTTGAAGGCGATGCTGCAACTGTCGGCATCACCGACTATGCGCAGAGCCAGCTTGGCGACATCACCTTTGTCGAACTGCCCGCCGTGGGCGCTGCCCTGGCCAAGGGTGACAGCGCGTCTGTCGTGGATTCGGTCAAGGCCGCTTCGGATGTCTATGCCCCGGTTTCGGGCGCCGTTACCGAAGTGAACCCGGCCCTGGAAGACGCGCCCGAACTGGTCAACTCCGCGCCGGAAGGCGAGGGCTGGCTGTGGCGCATGACGCTGGCCGATGCCGCCCAGCTTGATGGGCTGATGGACGAGGCGGCCTATGCCGCCCATGTCGCGGGGCTTTGACACGATGCGCTATCTTCCCTTGAGTGACCATGATCGTGGCGAGATGCTCGCCACGATCGGGGCGCCGGATATCGACGCGCTGTTTGCCGATGTTCCGGCGGCGGCGCGGCTCTCTGGCCCGATTGCAGGCCTGCCGGGCCATGCCAGCGAAATGGCGGTGGAACGCCACATGGCGCGGCTTTCGGCCGAAAGCCTCACCGCCGGCCAGGTGCCGTTCTTCCTGGGGGCAGGGGCCTATCGCCACCATGTTCCGGCGACGGTTGACCACCTGATCCAGCGCGGCGAGTTCCTGACCGCCTACACCCCCTATCAGCCGGAAATCGCGCAAGGCACCCTGCAGGTGCTGTTCGAATTCCAGACCCAGGTGGCGCGCCTGTTCGGCACCGATGTGGCCAATGCCTCGCTCTATGATGGCTCGACCGCGTGCTGGGAAGCCATCGCCATGGCTGGCCGCATTACCCGCCGCAGCAAGGCCGTGCTTTCGGGCGGCCTGCACCCGCATTATGTGGGCACAGCGCAGACCATGGCGCGCTTTACCGGCGATACGCTGGTGACGGCCAAGCCCGAAGTGTCGGCACAGGCCGATGACGAAGCGCTGATCGCCGCGATCGACGCTGAAACATCGTGCGTGCTGGTGCAGTATCCTGACGTGCTGGGCCGCATTCCCGATCTCAAGCGCATTGCCGCAGCCACGCAGGCCAAGGGCGCGCTGCTGATCGCGGTGGTGACCGAACCGGTGGCGTTGGGCTTGATCGAAAGCCCCGGCACGCTGGGTGCTGATATCGTCGTTGGCGAAGGCCAGTCGCTCGGCGTTGGCCTGCAGTTTGGCGGGCCATACCTGGGCCTGTTCGGTTGCCGCGAAAAGTATGTGCGCCAGATGCCGGGCCGCCTGTGTGGCGAAACGGTGGATGCCGATGGCAAGCGCGCCTTCGTGCTGACGCTGTCCACGCGGGAGCAGCATATCCGCCGCGAAAAGGCGACGAGCAATATCTGCACCAATTCAGGGCTTTGTGCCTTGGCTTTCAGCATTCATCTAAGCTTGCTGGGTGGTGAAGGCCTGGCCCGCATGGCCCGCGCCAGCCATTTGCGTGCGGTCCAGGCGGCCACTGCGCTGGCGGCGCTGCCGGGCGTGGCCGTGGTCAACGCCAGTTATGTCAACGAGTTTGCCATCACGCTGCCGCGTCCGGCGGCCGAAGTGGTGGATGCGCTGGCGGCCCGTCGCGTGTTGGGCGGCGTTGCCCTGTCGCGGCTCGTGCCGGGGCAGGCTGATCTCACCCATGTGCTGCTCGTCGCCACCAGCGAACTGACGACCGATGAAGACATCGCGGCCCTGTGCGCCGCGCTTGCGGAGGTACTGGCATGACTGTTCTGAACCCCTCCGGCTGGCGCCCCGAACTGGGCGAGCGCATTCCTGCCACGCTGGAAGCGCCCGAAACCGTGACCGGCAACCGCGCGCTGCACCTGGAAGAACCGCTGCTGTTCGAAGTGGGGCGGATGGACCACTGCGGCGTCGATTTCGACGACGTACCCGGATCGCCGCTCGCTGGCCTCGCCCTGCGCGCGGCGCCGGTGGACCTGCCGGGCCTGAGCGAGCCGGAGGCGGTGCGCCACTACACCCGCCTCTCGCGCCAGAACTATGCGATCGACCTCGGGCCGTTCCCGCTCGGCAGTTGCACGATGAAGCACAACCCGCGCCTGGACGAAAAGGTCGCGCGGATGCCCGGTTTTGCCGATGTGCACCCGCTGCAACCGGCAGGCACGGTGCAGGGCGCGCTCAAGGTGATCGATGAACTGGCCGACTGGCTGGTCAAGCTGACCGGGATGGCCGCCGTGGCGATGACGCCCAAGGCCGGTGCGCATGGCGAACTGTGCGGCTTGCTAGCGATCCGCGCCGCGCTCGATGCGCGGGGGGACAAGCGCGAGGTGATCCTGGTGCCCGAAAGCGCGCATGGCACCAACCCGGCCACCGCCGCCTTTGCCGGCTTCCAGGTGGAGGCGATCCCGGCCACCGACGATGGCCGCGTCGATACCGCCGCGCTGATCGGCAAGCTCGGCCCGCATGTGGCCGGGGTGATGATCACCAACCCCAACACCTGCGGCCTGTTCGAGCGCGATCTCAAGACCATTGCCGATGCCGTGCATGCCGCCGGCGGCTATGTCTATTGCGATGGCGCCAACTTCAACGCCATCGTCGGCCGGGTGCGCCCGGGCGATCTGGGCGTGGATGCCATGCACATCAACCTGCACAAGACCTTCTCCACGCCGCACGGCGGGGGCGGTCCGGGTGCCGGTCCGGTGGTGCTGTCAGACGCGCTGGCGCCATTCGCGCCGCTGCCGTTCGTCAAGCCTGGCAGCGATGGCATGCTGCGCCTGGTGGAAGAGGCCGATAGCGCCGGTGAGGCGCCTGAGGCGTTTGGCCGCATGTGCGCGTTCCATGGCCAAATGGGTATGTTCAGCCGTGCGCTGGCTTATATCCTGAGCCACGGTGCAGATGGCCTCGCCCAGGCATCGGGCGATGCCGTGCTCAACGCCAACTATGTGCTGCGCCGGTTGGAGCATGTGCTGCATGCGCCGTTCGCGGCGGCTGGCCCGTGCATGCACGAAGCGCTGTTCAGCGATGATGGCTTTGCCGATGGCTTTGCCACGCTGGACCTCGCCAAGGGCCTGATCGACGAGGGCTATCACCCGATGACGGTCTACTTCCCGCTGGTCGTGCATGGCGCGATGCTGGTTGAGCCGACTGAGACGGAAAGCAAGGCCGGTCTCGATCAGTTCATCATGGCGATGGAAAGCCTGGGTGCGCGCGCGAAGGCTGGCGATCCCGCGCTCAAGTCTGCCCCTCACTTTGCCCCGCGCCGCCGGGTCGATGAAACCCGCGCGGCGCGCAAGCCGCGCTTGGTGTGGAGCGCCTGAGGCGCGCCGCAATGCCTGACAGCCAAACGTAAAAAGGCGCCGCAAGATATTGATCTTGCGGCGCCTTCTTTATTCATGATCCTGGCGCGATTACTTGCCGTTGATCGCGTCCGAACCGGCCTGGCCAGCAGACTGGATGTCCTTGCCGGCGCCCTTGACGGTGTTGCACGCAGCCGTGCCCAGCAGCAGGCCGCCCATGGCGGCCGCGACGATGATCTTGCGCATCATGAGATTGGCTCCCTTCCTTGTGGGACGAAAGGCTCGAAACATGCCCTTCCGAACGCGCACAGAACGAGCCAATCCGCATGCGGTTCCTTGCCCTAAGGACCCTGCGTTCACGCCATGGCAGAGGCGGTAGGCGGGCTAGGTTGCTGCTGTCGGTGCCGCACATGTTCGCGCCAGGCGATGATCAGCCCTGCCGCAATCACGATCGGCGCACCGATCCAGGTGGTGGCAGGCGGCAGGTGGGCAAAGACCAGCCAGCCCCACAGCGTGGCCCAGCCAAATTGCGAGTAATCCATCACGATCACGCTGGACACCGGGCCGAACCGCAGCGCGGCTGTCATCAGCAATTGCGCGCCGAGGCCGGCCAGGCCAATACCGCCGAGCATGAGCCAGCCGAGGGCATCATGGTGCACCCCGGTGCGGAACAGGAACAGCGCCAGGAACGGCGCGCTCATCGCGGAAAAATAGAAGACCACTGTCAGTGGCTCTTCCGTGCGGCCAAGGTCGCGCAATTGGATCGAGACCAGCGCGACCATGAACGCCGCGCCGACGCCAACCGCCACGCCCAGCGCGGGCAGGTGGGTCTGGTTCGGGCCGGCAATGATCACGATGCCCAGCAGTCCCATGGCCACCGCCGTCCAGCGCCACGGACCCACCCGTTCCTTGAGCAGGAGCGCAGAGAGGATCACGGCAAAGACCGGGGCGGTAAAGCCCAGCACGGTCGCCTCGGCCAGGGGCAGGATCTGCACCACACCGAGCGTAAGGAACATGCCGGCCGTGCCGATCATCGCGCGGCGGAAATGGACCCACGGCCGCGCCGTGCGCAGGCGATGCAATTGCCCACGTGCACCAAGCCAGCCCAGCAGCATGAGCGCCGGCAGCGTCTGCCGCCAGAACATGGTTTCGGGCAGCGGCATGCCACGCTCGCCGGTCAGCTTGACCAGCACCAGCATGGTCGACAGCATGGCCATTGCCACCAGGCGCAGGCCCAGGGCCAGAAAGGGTCTTTCACGAGACGGCATGGCCCGCGCGCCTAGGCGCAGGGCGATGCGAGTGCAAGGCTTGTCGATCGCGGGGTTGCATCGTGCCGGCGCTGCGGCCATGGCGCCGCCATGATCGAACGGTGGCGCGCGATAGACTGGCAGCAGGTGTGGCAGGGGCCGTGGCAAGCCGTGGCGGCCGTTGGCGCCGTGCTGCTGGCGGTGGCGATCGTGGCGCTGGTGGCCGAACGGCGGCGCAGCAAGCGTGCCGATCTCGATCGCGTGGGCTGCATGCCCTGGACGATGATCTACGCCCTGTGCTTTTTCATGGCCTGCGTGCTGCTGGGCGGCGCTTTGCGCGCCGCCCTGGCAAGCTGACGATCAGAGGCAGGCTTCCAGGAATGCCTGGTCAAAGCCGAACTGACGCGCCTTTTCCAGGGTATAGGGGCGCAGACCGGACGGGCGGAATTCGCCGATGATCTTGCCCTCTTCGGTTTCGTCGAGATATTCGAACTTGAACAGTTCCTGCGTCACGATCACATCGCCTTCCATCCCGATCACCTCGGTGATGTTGGTGGTGCGGCGCGAACCGTCGCGCAGGCGCTTGACCTGAACGATCAGATCGACGCTCTCGGCGATCTGGCGGCTGATCGCTTCCTTGGGGATCTTGATGTCACCCATCAGGATCATGTTTTCCATACGGCCCAGGCATTCGCGCGGGCTGTTGGCGTGCAGCGTACACATCGAACCATCGTGGCCGGTGTTCATCGCCGCCAGCAGGTCAAAGCATTCCGCGCCGCGAATTTCGCCCAGGATAATGCGGTCAGGGCGCATACGCAGCGCGTTCTTGACCAGATCGCCGATGGTGATCGCGCCCTGGCCTTCCAGGTTCGGTGGGCGGGTTTCCAGCGGCAGCCAGTGCGGTTGTTGCAGGCGCAGTTCGGCCGCGTCTTCGATCGTCAGCACGCGCTCGCCCGGGTCGATCATCTTGGACAAGGCGTTGAGCATCGTGGTTTTCCCCGAGCCCGTGCCCCCGGAAATCACGATGTTCATGCGGCACGCGCCGGCGATTTTCAGCGCCGTGCACATCTTGTCGCTCATCGAGCCGAAATCGCGCAGCATATCGAGCGTGATCGGCTTTTCGGAAAACTTACGAATGGAGATCGCCGTGCCGCGCAATGAAAGCGGCGGCACTATCACGTTGACGCGGCTGCCATCCTTGAGGCGGGCGTCGGCCAGCGGCGTGGTCTGGTCGACGCGGCGGCCGACTTGGTTGACGATGCGCTGGGCGATCTGGAACAGGTGGCTTTCATCGCGAAAGCGGATCGGGGCGAGCTGCAGCTTGCCCTTCTTTTCGATGTAGGTCTGTTCCGGCCCGTTGACCATGATATCGGACACGTCGGGATCATTGAGCAGTTCCTCCAGCGGCCCGAACCCGAGCAGTTCGTCGATCAGCACCTTTTCCAGCGCGAATTGCTCGCGCCGGTTGAGCGTCACTTTCAGTTCGGCCAGCACTTCCATGATGATCGGGCGGAATTCTTCCGACAGTTCATCCTTGGTCAGCGTTGCGGCGGCTTCGGGATCGACACGTTCGAGCAGGCGCGGCAGCACCTGTTCCTTGATCTTGTGGACCGACGCCTCGAAGCCTTCGGCCTGGTAGGTGTTGTCCACCACGCCGTTGATGCGTTCGGCCAGGCGGCTCATCGCATCGGCATGCTTGCCGCCCATGTCATCGTTGGCGCCGGGCAGAGGGCTTGCTTCGACAAAGCCAGCGGGCACGGCCGTTGCGGCTTCGCCAGTTTTCATCGGCCGGGCAACGCCGAACGAGGGGCGCGCGGCGGTGGCTCCACCCAAACCTGTCTTCCGGCCAAAAGCGCTCATGCGTCTTTTCCTGTCAACTCGTTCTTCCGGGGCCGTAGCCCGACAATGGTCAGGAACGGCTTTTCAGACGTAGTGAATACGAGGGAAACCTTCAGGATTCCCTAAAAACGGACAAAAGGCCGCAATGGCGCCGTACATGGCGGTGTTGCCTGGCCGCGCGGCGGCAATCCTTCACCAACTCTATAGAAATGAAAGGCTTGGCCATCCAATCCGGCCGGGACGTCTCCGATCCGCCGAATCAGCGGCGGCATGTCGGGCAGGGAAAAGTCACTCAGGAGATAAAAGCCGCCTTCGTGTTTCGCCGTGGCCGCCAGTACGCGATAGAACTGCGCGCCATCGACCAGCTTTTGCGGTTCGGGATTGTTCCAGCGGGTAAAACTTTGCGTGCAGCGCTTGCCCAGGCGTTGAAATGGCATGCCGCTCAGCCCCGAAATTCCCTCGCCCGCGCTTTCCGGAAAAGCCAGCCAGCGTTCCTGGCTCAGGTTATGAGACGCGATCCAGGCGGAGGCGCGATCGCTGTTGTTGAACGGCATGATCAGGGCGACCACCGCCATGAA
>NZ_KE148333.1:50535-70844 GCF_000410615.1 Novosphingobium sp. B-7
GAGCCACAGCCAGCCGCGCATCCACACGCCCGGCCCGGCGCCACCGCGCAGGGTATCGCGCCAGACCATCGCCATGAGCAGCAGCGTGCACAGCATGAGATGGCGGATCGACAGAGCATAGACCGCCAAACTGAACACCAGGGTGAAGCCAACGAAAGCGGCCAGCACCACGCGGTCGGCCCAGCGGCCGCGCAATTGCGTCCAGGCCATCGCCGCCAGCGCGAACAGCGCAACCGCGCCGAGCAGCGCCGGGGGCGGCTGGTCCCATTCCGGGCGCAGGCCGTGCCACTGCAGCGGCAGCCCCTGTGCGCTCATCCCTGCCAGCCAATCGACCAGGCGGGCAAACGGGCCATGCTGGGTGATGGCAGGCGCCACGTCGGGCGCGGGGCGCACCCACCATGCTGCCAACAGGCCCGAGGCGATCCACCCGCCCAGCCAGCCCAGCGGCGCGCGCCGTTCGGCCCAGCGCCAACCGACGAATATGAACGACAGCACCCCGAACAGGAAATCGCACTGCGGCAACAAGATGATGAATGGCCAGGCCCAGTGGCCGCGTCGCCACAGTGCCAAGGCCAGGAACACGCACACCGCGCCCAATGTCAGGCTGCGCGACACGGTAAAGAATTCGAACAGCACGAATTCCGACAGGGCCAGGCACAACCGCTGGCTGCGCGCGAAGGGTGCACCTAGCAGGATGGTAAGCTGGCCCGGAACCGCAATCAGGGCGGCTGCCACCGGCAGGGTCAGCAATGGCGCAGATAGAACGTGCGCCAGACCGCGCAGGATCGCGTACCACAGCGGGGGATGACCTTCATAGCGCAGCGCGGCAAGCAGATCGGGCCAGGTTGGCGTCTGCACCGCGATCAACACGGCCTGCCATTCGTCCAACCAAGTTTTGTGCGTGATGATCAGCAGGATTTGCAGGGCGATAACCGCGCAAATCGCGCCGGTCCACGCAACGGTTGTGGCCAAGGCTGCGTTGATGGAGCGATCCATCGCCAAGGTCGTGCGGGCTATCCAGGCCAGCACCCGCGCCAACAGCGGCGCCCGCGCGCAAAGCCAGGGTGCGATCGTGTCGCCGCCGTGGATCTGCGTCATGCCCCGTCTGCCCCTTTTTGTCCGTCGCTATGGCTAGGGCGGGAATAAAAGGACGGAGGCCAAGGAATGGTTAACGCACGCTTGCTGGCGACATGCGCAAACGCGAACCGGGCTGCACCGCCTGGCGATGCAGCCCCGTTCCAAGCCTTCCAGGACGCAGCAGCGCGGAGGGACGCGGCGCCAGGTCTTGGGGTGTTGCGTCAGTTTGCGGTCAGATGCGGGCCGCGAACAGATAGCCTTCGCCGCGTACCGTGCGGATCAGGGCGCCGCCGCCGTGGCGCACCAGCTTGGCACGCAGGCGCGAAACGGCGACATCGATCGCGCGGTCAAACGCTTCGGCTTCGTCGCCATGGACCAGGCGCAGCAGCGCTTCGCGGCTGACGACCTGGCCGGCGTGGACTGCCAGGGCATGGAGCAGCTTGAATTCGCCGCTGGTCAGGTCAACGTCGCGGCCAGCGGCATCGCGCACCACATAGAACGTGGGATCGAGCACCCAACCGGCAAAGGTCAGCACTGGAGTGGCAGCGGCGCGCGCGGTGGCGGCGTTACCACGGCGCAGCACCACGCGCAGGCGGGCGAGCAGTTCGCGCGGGTTGAACGGCTTGGCGAGATAATCGTCAGCGCCCAGTTCCAGGCCGACGATGCGATCGATATCGCTGGCGACGGCGGAAAGCAGCATGACCGGCGGCGTGCCGGGCTGTTCAGCCATCTCGCGCAGCAGGCCGAGCGAATCCTCGCCACGGGCCATGACATCGAGGATCACCGCATCGATCGGTTCCTGCGACACCAGCTGGCGCAGTTCGGTGCCATTGGCGACGGGCACCACGTGCATGCCCTGGCCTTCCAGGTATTCACGCAGCATGTCGCGGGTCTGCTGATCTTCATCGAGCAGGGCGATGCGGGCATCGTGGGTGCGGCGCATGGCGGGTTCATAACCGTTGGCCGGAGCGGGTGCGGTGATCATCGCGTCGTTGCGGGCAAAGCGCATGGCACCGGCGGGATTTGGGCGGAGTTCGGAGTGTGCAAGGGGCATTCGTCAGGGTCCATCAGTGGGAGGGGAGGGATGAGGGACACCGGCTTAACGAGGGGCGTGGCAAAACCCTTCGCGGCAAGTTTCTTTTTCTTGCGGTTCGCGCGGCTTTCGAGCCGAAGATCGACGAGCCCATTTTGCAATCGATTGTTGTAAGGGCGCATTGTCTGTGCCATGGTGCACGCGAAGGGCCGGTGAAGCCCCTTGGGAGAGCGTCATGGAATTTGCCCGCAATCAGGCCGAAACTCCGCCAGGCAGCACGGTGCCGGGCAGCGGTTGCGTGGCATCGGGATCTGCGCGGCCACATCTGTCCCTGGCGCGCATCCTGGAAATGAATCTGGGCTTCCTGGGTCTGCAGTTCAGCTTCGGCCTGCAGCAGGGCAACATGGGCCCGATCTACAGCTATCTTGGCGCCAACGAGGCGCAGCTTCCGCTGCTTGGCTTGGCTGGGCCGATCACCGGGTTGCTGGTTCAGCCGCTGATCGGCGCGCTGTCTGATCGCACCGCCAGCCGCTGGGGCCGCCGCACGCCCTATTTCCTGGTCGGGGCCGTGCTCTGCGCGCTTGGGCTGTTCATCATGCCGCTGTCCTCGTCGGTGCTGATGGCTGCCTCGCTGCTCTGGCTGCTCGACGCTGGCAACAACATCACGATGGAGCCCTACCGGGCCTATGTCTCCGACCGGCTCAATCCCAACCAGCGGCAGACCGGGTTCCTGTCGCAAAGCGCGTTCACCGGCCTGGCGCAGATGCTGGCGTTTCTGACGCCCTCAATCCTGGTCGGCCTGGGCATGAACCAGGATTGGGTCGATGCCCATGGCATTCCCTATACCGTGCGGGTGGTGTTCACGCTGGGCGCCGTCCTGTCGCTGGTGACGATCCTGTGGTCGGTGTGGCGCGTGCCGGAACTGCCGCTGACACCGCAGGAACGCGCGCATATCGAGGCCGCGCCCAAGGGCTTTGGCGCGGCACTGGCTGAGATTGCCGATGCCATCCGCACCATGCCGGTCGCCATGCGCAAGCTTGGGCTGATGAGCCTTTTCCAGTGGTCGGCGATGTCCGGCTATTGGCTCTATGTCACCTATTCGATCGCGCGGACGGTCTATCACACCACAGATGCACATAGTTCGGCATTCCACAGCGCGGTGCTGACCAATGGCGAGATGGCCGCGTTCTACAACGGCATTTCGTTCGTTACCGCGTTTGCCATGGTGCCGCTGGTGCGCCGGATCGGGCCGGGGCCGCTCCACGCGCTGTGCCTGCTGGCCGGTGGCGTGGGCATGCTGGCGCTGCCGCACATTACCGACAAGGCCCTGCTGTTCGTGCCGGCGGTGGGCGTGGGTCTTGCCTGGGGCAGCATCATGGGCAACCCCTATGCCATCCTTACCAATTCCATCCCGCCGGCCCGCACCGGGGTTTATATGGGCATTTTCAACATGATGATCGTGATCCCCATGTTGCTGTTCGCGGTGGTGATGAGCGAGTTGGACCTGGGCTTCATCAAGCTGGGGCTGGGTGTCTATTCCCATGTGCTGCGTGGCGATCCGGGCAATATGCTGTCGCTGTGCGGCGCGCTGTTGATCGCGGCGGCACTGTCGGTCCTGTGGGTACGCGAAGGGCGCGCCCATGCCGTGGCCCAGGCGCAAGCCCTGGCATGAGCGGCATGTTTGCCTTGACCAGCGGCGATGCGGCAATCGTGCTGGAGCCGCGCGCCGATCGTGCTCCGGCATGGCGCCATTGGGGCGCGGCGGTGGATGTTGCTGGCCTGCCGCCGCTGGCCGACACGCGCGGCGCGGCATCGTTTTCGTTTGACGAAGACGTCCCGCTCGATAGCGCCCCGGTGGGCGGGCTGGGCTGGTTCGGCCCGGCTGCGGTGGAACTGCGTGATGCCACCGGGGCCGGCATGGTTGTCTCGTGGACCAACAGCGATGTTGCCCGCACCGACGACGGGCTGGTGATCTGCCTCGATGATACGGTGCAGGGCGTGCGCCTGGTGCAGACCATCGCCGCCGATGGCCTTGGCGGCTTTCGCATGGGTGCCACGCTGACCAATATCGGCCCTGCGCCGATCCAGCTCGATTGGCTGGCCAGCGCGGTGCTGCCGCTGCCGGGCGATGCCGCGCAGCTGGTGTCCTGGCGCGGGCGGCACAATGCCGAACTGGTGGAGAAGGTCGAGCCCTTGCCAGCGCATGCCTGGCAGCGCGAAGGGCGGCGCGGCATTGCCGGCCATGGTGGCCCGGCCGGGCTGTTCGTGCTGGGCGAGGGGGCAGGGCATGCCGCCGGTCCGGTTCACGCGCTGCAATTGTGCTGGTCGGGCGACAGCCTGATCCGGGTGGAACGCGATGACGAAGGGTTCTTCATCGCCATGGCTGGCGCGCGCCTGGCACCGGGCGAGGTGGTTCTGGCGCCGGGCAGCAGTTGGACTGCGCCCGATGTATTGGCAGCCTGGTCCAGCCACGGGCGCAACGGCGCCACGGCGGTGTTCCATGCGGCGGTGCGGGCCATGGTGCGCTGGCCGGGCGGCACCATGCCGCCGCGCAAAGTCCATCTGAATTCGTGGGAAGCCTGCTATTTCGATCATGACGAGGCGCGCATCCTTGCCTTGGCCGAAGCCGCCGCGCAGATCGGCATAGAGCGCTTTGTGCTCGACGATGGCTGGTTCGTGGGGCGCAACGACGATACGGCTGGGCTGGGCGACTGGACGCCCGATCCAGCCAAGTATCCGCAAGGCCTGGCGCCGCTGGCGCACCGGATCATTGCCACCGGCATGGAATTCGGACTGTGGGTCGAGCCGGAAATGGTCAACCCCGATAGCGATCTCTATCGCGCCCATCCCGGTTGGGCACTGGCGCTACCCGATCGTGCGCGACCCACGGCCCGCAACCAGTTGGTGCTGGATCTGTCGCAGGCAGCGGTGCGTGACTATCTGTTCGATTGCCTCGATCATCTGCTGCGCGATGTGCCGATCAGCTATCTGAAATGGGACCACAATCGCGATCTGGCGCCGTCCGGTGGCGCGGCACAGGTGCGCGGGCTGTATGACTTGCTGGCCCGCTTGCGCGCCGCCCATCCCGGCGTCGAGATAGAGGCCTGTGCAGGTGGTGGCGGGCGCAGCGACGCCGGTATGGCGCCCTATGTCCACCGCTATTGGACCAGCGACAATATCGATGCCGTCAGCCGCGTGGATATCCAGCGCGGGTTCCTGGCTTTCCTGCCGCCCGAGATGATGGGCAGCCACGTGGGCGCCAGCCCCGCCCATGCCACGGGCCGGGCACAGGCCCTGGCGTTTCGCGCTGCCGTGGCCATGCCAGGGCATTTCGGTGTGGAGATGGACCCGCGCACGCTTGACGCGCCAGAGCGGGATGAACTTGCCGGCTGGATCGCGTTTCACCGCACCTGGCGCGATCTGCTGCATGGCGGGCAGGTGTGGCTGGGCGAAGGCCCCGATGGCCTGGTGTGGCAGGCCCAGGGCAATGCACAGGCGCAACTGCTGTTTGCCATTCGCCGCGCGCCGGCCGCTGATCGTCGGCCGCAGCCGCTGCGCTTGCCGCATCTGGCCGGGCAGGGGGCATGCAAGGTGCGCCTGCTGCGCATGGCCGGTGGCACTGGTGGCCACGCCGCCCCAACCACCCCGCTCCATCGTGCCATGGTGGATGCGCCGGTAACGCTGGCAGGCAACTGGCTGTCCCATGCCGGCCTGCCCATGCCGCCGATGAATGCCCAGACCGTGGCGATCTTTCATATCGAGGCCGGGTGAATGACTTGGCCGCTTTACACCCTCCACCCTTCCTCGCGCGCCTGACGCGCCAACCAGCACGAGGTCGCATGTCCGCCGATCGTCCTTCTTTCCAGCCCGATGCGCAAACGATTGCTCACCCGGTCACCCGGCAGCCGAGCCGCTGGGAGCCGCATGGCTATGACCCCGTGCCCGAAATTCCGCTGGTGACGGCGGCCGATGTCGCGCCGATCATGCCCGGCCTCGATCTGTGGGACTGCTGGCCGCTGGCGCACGAAGATGGGCGCACGGCGGTGCATGCCGGGCGCACCTGGTGGTTCTTCCTCAGCGCGCCGTGCTTCCCCGATCCGGTGCAGCGGCACGATGTGGCGCGCATCCGCCTGCTGTCGCACGGTGCCGATGGCTGGCGCGATCATGGCAACGCCTTGCCCGATGGGCTCAACCCCGGCACCCGCGAATGGGCCGGCTGCGCCGTGGTGATGGACGACGGCGTTTCGGTGACGCTGTTCTACACCGTGGCCGGTCGCCAGGGCGGGGCCTTCTCCTATGAGCAGCGCCTGTTCGCCGTGCCGGGCACGCTGGGCGCGGATGGCCCGGGGCAGTGGCAGGCCCCGCAGGAAATCGTTGCCGCTGATGGCCGCCGCTATATTGCCGATCGCCAGGAAATCACCAATCCTGCGCCTGGTTCGATCAAGGCGTTTCGCGATCCGGCATGGTTCCGTGACCCCGCCACTGGCCAGCGTCACATCGTCTTTACCGGCAGCGCAGCCTGGACCGACAACCCGCACAACGGACTGGTGGGCCTCGCCACGCTGAGCGATACCGGCTGGCTGCTGGAAGATCCGCTGGTCGAGGCGATCGGCACCAACAACGAAATGGAGCGCCCCTGCGTGGTATGGCGCGAGGGCCGTTATTACCTGTTCTGGTCCACCCAGCGGCATACTTTTGCTCCTGGCGCCGTCGATGGACCCAACGGCCTTTATGGCATGGTGGCCGACAGCCTCACCGGCCCGTGGCGCCAGATCAACGGCAGCGGCCTGGTTGCCCCCAATCCAGCCGGCGAGCCCGGCCAGACCTATAGCTGGTGGGTGACGGGCGAAGGCGCGGTGTGGAGCTTCATCGACTATTGGGGCATGAACGGACGCAAGCTGGCCGATCATCCCGAACTTCTGCGCGCCCAGTTCGGTGGCACGCCGGCGCCAGTGTTCCAACTGGCGTTCGACGGGGATCGCGTCACCGTCGCGGCCTGAACCTGGCGGCTTGGCCCCCCGTGCCGGTCAGGCGCTTTCGCGCACGACCAGTTCGGGGGCCATGATCGTTGATGGGGTTTCCACGCCGGCGATGCGCTGGGTCAAGAGGTCGACCATCGCGCGCGCCCCGCCAGCAATATCCTGGCGCACGGTGGTAAGCTGCGGCACGGTTTGCGTGGCGATCGGCACATCGTCAAACCCGGTCACGGCCACATCGTGGGGCACACGCACGCCGCGTTCGTGCAACAGGCGCAGCGTGGTCATCGCGATCACGTCAGACGCGCAGACGATGCCGTCGATCAGGCCGGCGAACTGCTCAAGGTGCCCGGCCACCTGTTCGGGGATTTCCTCGTTGGACAGATGGGTCGAGCACGCCACGAGCGGCGTGGCCCCCGCGCATGCCGCCACGGCCTCCTGCGCACCGGCCAGGCGATCGGCAATTTCCGGCGCGCCGGTATCGCCAAAGAACACGAGCTTGCGCTTGCCCTGATCAAGCAGACGCTGCGCCGCCAGGCGGCCGCCCGAACGATTGTCGGTGCCCACGGTGCAATGGATCTGCCCGTCGCGGTGGCTGCCCCACACCACCATCGGCAGATAGCGCTCTGCCACCCGCTCGATCGCGTCCATCTGGTTGGACTGGCCGATCACCAGGGCGCCATCGAGCATGCCGGAATCGACGATGCGATCCAGCCACTCGTCATCGCCGGGGATCACGCGCGACAGCATCAGGTCGTGCCCGCTTTCCGTCAGCGCATCGGCCAAGTGCCCGAACAACGTCATGAAAAAGGGATCGGAAATGTGTTGGCGGCGCTCGTGGCCGAGCGGGATGACTACGCCGATCACCCCGGTGCGCTGCGTGCGCAGGCGGCGGGCCATCTGGTTGGGCCGGAATCCATGTTCGCGGGCGATCGCCTGGATGCGCTCGCGGGTTTCGGCGTTGACCAGGCTCTTGCCGGCTAGCGCGCGCGAAACAGTGCCGGCCGAAACACCGGCCATGCGCGCAAGTTCCGCAATGTTGCGGATCCTGGGTTTGCTTGCCTCTCTTACGGTCTTTTCGTTGGACGTTTCGGTCATGGCCACGCTTTTAGCTGGGGGAACCCTGAAAGCAAGGTGGAGCAGGCAACTTAAAGCCCTGCAACGCCGGGCTTCGAGGCGATGGGTGATGCAGCGATGCCACAGCCCGAGGCAAAGTGATAGCTGAAGATGCAATCCATTGCATAGCGTGCAAATGCGCATTGCAAACGATTGTAGTGGTGCGTATCAGGCTATTTATCGATTCCCGCTCCGCATGTGGGAACGTGTTCATGGGAGAGTACCTGATGAAGCCGTCCGCTTTTCTGTCGTGCGCGTCGCTCGCCGCCCTTGCCGGTGCGCTGATTGCCACGCCCGCCCTGGCGCAGGATGCCCAGCCGGCCGCGACCCCCGCCGATGACGCCGCCGATGTCGCCCCGATCGTGGTGACCGCCGCTGCCGGCGGCAAGTCTGCCCAGCTTTCGTCGATCTCGGTGTCGCAGATCAACCAGGAAGCGGTCACCAACTTCACCCCGCGCTCGCAGGCCGAAGTGCTGCGCACGATCCCCGGCCTCAACGTGCAGGACACCGCCGGCCCGGGCGGCAACGCCAACATCGGCGTGCGCGGCATCCCGGTTTCCACCGGCGGTTCGGAATATGTCGGCCTTCAGGAAGATGGCCTGCCGGTCACCCTGTTCGGCGATATCCAGTTCGGCAACAACGACTACTGGGTGCGCTTTGACAACAACGTGAACCGCGTGGAAGCGGTGCGCGGTGGTTCGGCCTCCACCTTCTCCAGCCAGGCGCCCGGCGCGGTCATCAACTACGTGTCCAAGACCGGCGAGCATGACGGCGGCGAAATCGGCCTGAGCCAGGCGCTCAACTATCGCGAAACCCGCGTCGATTTCGATTACGGCGGCCACCTGTCCGACAGCGTGCGCTTCCACCTGGGCGGCTATGCGATCGATGGCAACGGCCCGACGCACCTGCCGTACAAGGCGCAGAGCGGCTATCAGATCAAGGGCAACATCACCAAGGACTTTGACGACGGCAAGGGCTACATCCGCTTCAACTTCAAGCGGTTGGACGACAAGGAACCGACGTTCACCTCGATGCCCAGCCTGGTGACGCTCTCGGGCAACAAGATCACCGGCTATAGCACGTTCGACGGCGTCGACGCGCGCAAGTATGCCTCCACCGGCATCTACAACCAGAACTTCCAGATCCTCGATGCCAACGGCAACGTGCGCACGGTGGCGATGGAAGGCATTCACCCGGTCGCCACCGCGCTGGGCGGCGAATTCCACTATGAATTCACCCCCGCGTTCACCGTGACCGACAAGGCCCGCTGGACCTCGATGAGCGGCACCTTTGCCAACCAGTGGACCGGTGAAGCCACCGCTGCCTCGCTCGCGGGTCTGGGCACGCTGCGCTATGCCGCCGGCCCCAACGCCGGCCAGGTCTATAACGGCCGTTTCGTCAGCAACAGCGCGCAGGCCTATGTCGACATGAAGGATGTCGGCAGCCTGGTGAACGACCTGACGTTCAGCGGCAAGTTCGACGTGGGTGACGGCGCCAAGGTCAAGGCCAATGCCGGTTGGTTCCACATGCGCCAGACCGTGGCGATGGATTGGCGCATCAACAACGCCACGCAGACCCTCAACGGTTCGAGCAATCCCGTTCCGCTCGACCTGTTCGATGCTGCCGGCAACCAGCTGACCGCGCAGGGCCTGACCGGCTTCAACAACCAGTGGGGCGGCTGCTGCGGCGGGCGTTCGTATGACGTCAGCTACACCGACGATGCGCTTTATGGTCAGCTCGAAGGCCAGGTTGGCCACCTCAACCTCGATGGCAGCGTGCGCTATGACAGCGTGAAGGCATCGGGTGCGGCCTATGCGCCGCAGGCCGTGGGCAACGTGACGGTTACCGACGCGCTCGGCTCGGCCTCGATCCCGGCCTACAACACCAAGTCCACCCCGGACAACGTGCTGAACTACACCAAGGGCTATGTCAGCTGGTCGTTCGGCGCGCTCTATGAAGTGAGCAACGACACGAGCGTGTTCGTCCGCGTCAGCCGCGGTGGCCGCTTCAACGCCGATCGCCTGCTGTACAACAACGCCAATTTCACTGCCGATGGCAAGCTGACGGCCGGTGGCGATCACCTGTCGGTCAACTATGTCAGCCAGCAGGAACTGGGCCTCAAGCAGCGCGGCAATGTGGGCGGCGGTCGCTACCACGCCGAAGTCACGCTCTATCGGGCGCAGGTGAAGGAAAGCAATTACGACTTCACCGCTCCTTCGCGCGGCGAAAGCCCGTTCATCGACGCGATCTACCACTCCTATGGCGTGGAAGCCTCGGGCGGCGTGTCGGCGGGCCACTTCTCGCTCGACGGCTATGTGGTCTATACCCACGCCGAAAACGTCGGCACCAAGACCACCCCGGTCGCCATGCCGAAGTGGACCTGGCTGGTTTCGCCCAGCTATGACGCGGGCGTTGCCGCCATCGGCTTCTCGGCCAGCGGCCAGTCCAACTTCCTGGTTTCGGGTGGCTATACCGCGCCGGGCCGCACGTTTGTGAACGGCTTCGTCAAGGTTCGCCCGGCCGACAAGCTGGAAGTGAGCTTCAACGTCAACAACCTGTTCAACACGCTCGGCTACCGCGCCAACAACGGTTCGATCGCCGTGGGCCCGGGTACGGCCGGCCTGTCTGCCAACCAGGCGATCTTCGACAACAGCGCCATGCTGGGCCGCACGATGAGCGCTTCGGTTCGTTACAAGTTCTGATCCACGGGAGGGCGGCCGGGGCATTCCCGGCCGCCTTTTTTGTGACAGATAAACAGCAAAAAGCCCGGCAAGGTCAGACCTTGCCGGGCTTTTTGTGCGCGCTTTATGGTGGGCGAGATCAGCCCGGCAGGGCCACGTCCAGCGCCTGGCAGCCCAGCGCGATCGCGCCGGTGATGCCGGCATCGTCGCCCAGGCCTGGCGTGACGATGTAGGTTTCCAGCCCAGCATCGAGGCGCGGGTGGCTGACATAGCCGTTGAGCTTGGCTTCGGTCTGGCGGCGAACCGATTCCACCAGGCCCGGCGCCTTCATCACGCCGCCGCCGAAAATCAGGCGATCGGGCATGTGCAGCAGCACCAGGCTTGCCGCGAGGTGCGCGATATAGCCGCCGATCAGATCGATCGCCGCGCTGTCACCGGCCAGTTGGTCCAGGCTCTTGCCCCAGCGCTTTTCGATCGCCGGACCCGATGCCAGGCCTTCCAGGCAATCACCGTGGTAGGGGCACGATCCTGCGAACGGATCAAGCGTGCGGTCGTGCGGGGGCAGGATATGCCCGCTTTCAAAGTGGGAAATGCCCATCAGCGAGCGGCCATGGCTGACCACGCCGGTGCCCACGCCGGTGCCGATAGTGGTATAGGCCAGCGTGCGGCAACCCTGGCCCGCGCCCTTCATCCATTCGCCCAGGCAGGCCCCGTTCACATCGGTATCGACCACGATCGGCGCGCCGAAGCTGCCCAGCACATCGTGGAAACGCGCGCCCTGCCAGCCCGGCTTGGGCGTGGTGGTGAACGTGCCATAAGTGGGCGAGGTGGGATCGATGTCGATCGGGCCGAAGCTGGCAACGCCAAAGGCGGCGACGGGGCCATGCTCTTCCTGCGCGGCGGCAAAGAAATCGGCCAGCGCGGGGAAGCAGGTTTCGGGCGTTTGCGTGGGAATGCGCGTGCGCGCCAGGATTTCGCCTTCCGGGGTGGCGAGTGCGGCGATGAACTTGGTTCCGCCTGCCTCGATCGCACCGATCAGGGGGGCACCGTTGAGCGGGGCAGCAGGCATTATTTCTCCCTTTGGATCGCACAAATCGGACGGTCCTTGAAGGCGTGATGCCAGTATGGTCAACCTCTTTGCAATCGAATTATCACGAAAACGGCGCGATCATGCGCGCGGCAGGAAATTGCGCGCGCTACCATGGCCAGGCATGGAAACGTGCTTGGCAGTGCCCACCCCGCTTGCATACTTATGCGACGTGCATCGCGCCGCATGAGCGACTAGGGCAAGCATCGACAAGGACCCAACCCAAGGGGTCGCACGTTGCCATGCAAGCGCGCACGGCATTCGTGTTGCGAAAGATAAGGAGATCCGCCGATGGCCGACAGCAGTTGTTCTGCGCTTTTGCTCTTTGGCGCAACCGGCGACCTTTCCCGCCGGATGCTGTTGCCCTCGCTCTATGCCCTGCATGAAGACGGGTTGATCGATCCGGGCCTGCGCATTGTCGGCACCGCACGCTCGGAACACACCGACGCTGATTTCCGCGATTTTGCCCACGCCGCGCTCGATGAATTCCTGCCGGAAGACCGCAAGGACGAGACCAAGCTGGCCAGTTTTCTGGCGCGCCTGGAATACCAGACGCTCGACGCATCGAACGTCGATGGCTTTGCCGATCTGGCTACCAAGCTGGGCGATACCAGCTGCGGCCTGTCGATCTTCCTGTCGACCGCGCCCGCGCTGTTCGAGCCGACGATCGAGGGCCTGCGTCGCGCTGGCCTGGCGCATGACAACGTGCGCATCGGCCTGGAAAAGCCGCTGGGCAATGATCTGGCCTCCAGCCGCCGCATCAACGATGCTGTTGCCGGGGCCTTTGCCGAAGACCAGATCTTCCGCATCGATCACTACCTGGGCAAGGAAACCGTGCAGAACCTGATGGCGCTGCGCTTTGCCAACATGATGTTCGAGCCGCAGTGGAACGCCGGCAATATCGATCACGTGCAGATCACCGTCAGCGAAACCGTAGGCCTGGAAGGGCGCAAGGGTTTCTACGACGATACTGGCGCCCTGCGCGACATGGTGCAGAACCACATGCTCCAGCTGCTCGCGCTGATCGCGATGGAGCCGCCGCGCGATTTCGATGCCACCTCGATCCGCGATGAAAAGGTCAAGGTTCTGCGCGCACTGCGCACGGTGAAGGCCGAGGAGATGGTGCGCGGGCAGTATCGTGCCGGGGCGGTGAAGGGCGGTGGGGTGGCTGGCTACCAGGAAGACCTGGGCGAGCCGTCGGACACCGAAACCTTCGTGGCGATCAAGGCGCATGTCGACAACTGGCGCTGGCAGGGCGTGCCGTTCTACCTGCGCACCGGCAAGCGTCTGGCCGAACGTCGGTCGGAAATCGTGGTGCAGTTCAAGCAGGTGCCACACAACATCTTCTCGGGCCGGGGCGGCAAGTTGCAGGCCAATCGCATGGTCATCCGCCTGCAGCCGGAAGAATACGTGCGACTTCAGGTCATGGCCAAGGAGCCGGGGCTCGATCGCGGCGGGGTGGTGCTGCGCGAGGTCAACCTCGATCTCTCGCTGACCCAGGCGTTTGCCAAGGCGCGGCGTCGCATTGCCTATGAACGCCTGCTGCTCGACCTGATCGAGGGCGAACAGACGCTGTTCGTGCGCCGTGACGAGGTGGAAGCGCAGTGGCGCTGGGTCGATGCGATCCGCGCGGTCTGGGCGGGTGGTGATATGGAGTGCAAGCCCTATGCCGCTGGCAGCTGGGGCCCCAACGCGGCCATCGCCCTGACCGAGCGCGACGGGAGAAGCTGGAATGACTGAGACCGCCAACCCGCGCGTGCGGTGGGCCAAGCCTGGCGATGCTGCCGCCGTGGCCGATCGCATCGCCACCGAACTGGCGCGTCCGGGTGAAAAGCGCCTGGCGATGACCGGCGGCTCCACCCCGCTCAAGGTCTTTGCCCTGCTCAAGGATCGCGGGCTCGATTGGTCGGGCGCCACCCTGGCGCTGACCGACGATCGCCGCGTGCCCGACGATCATCCCGCCAGCAATTTCGGCAAGCTTTACGGCGCGCTGGGTGACAGCGGTGCCAGGTTCGAACGCCTGGAAGAGGGCGCTGCAGTGGCGCCGTTCGACCTGGTGTGGCTGGGCATGGGCGAGGATGGCCACGTCGCCTCGCTGTTTCCGACCATGCAGGCGTTGGTCCGCCCCGGCGCCACGGTGATTGCCACCACGCCGATCCCGCTGCCGCCCGAGGCACCGTTCGATCGACTGACGCTGACCGCGCGGGCGCTCAAGGCCACCAAGGAAGTGATCCTGGTCGTGACCGGCGCATCGAAGAAGGCGCTGATCGAAGACGTGCTGGCGGGCAACGCCGATTACCCTGTTTCCGATTTCCTGCGCGGCAGCGATGGCCCGCCGGTTACCATCTATTGGAGCGAATGATGGCCCTTCATCCTACCGTGGCCAAGGTCACCGATCGTATCGTGGCACGCAGCCGCGATACCCGCGCCGCCTATCTCGATCTCATCGATCGCGCGCGCGAGGCAGGCGTCAACCGCCCCAAGCTGACCTGCGGCAACCTGGCCCATGGCTTTGCCGCCGCCGGGGATGACAAGCTGGCGCTGCGCGATGGCAAGGCGCTGAACATCGGCATCGTCAGCGCGTTCAACGACATGCTTTCGGCGCACCAGCCCTATGGTCGTTATCCCGAACAGATCAAGGTTTTCGCCCGCGAAGTGGGCGCTACGGCGCAGGTGGCGGGCGGCGTTCCGGCGATGTGCGACGGGGTGACGCAGGGCCAGGATTCGATGGAACTGTCGCTGTTCAGCCGCGACACCATCGCGATGAGCACCGCGGTGGGCCTGTCGCACGGCATGTTCGAGGCGGCGCTGTTCCTGGGCATCTGCGACAAGATCGTGCCTGGCCTGATCATCGGCGGCCTGCGCTTTGGCCATCTGCCCACGATCCTGGTCCCGTCGGGCCCGATGCCTACGGGCCTGGCCAACAAGGAAAAGGTGCGCATTCGCCAGCTCTATGCCGAAGGCAAGGTTGGCCGCGACGAACTGCTCGAATCCGAAAGCGCAAGCTATCACTCGGCCGGCACCTGCACGTTCTATGGCACGGCCAATTCCAACCAGATGATGATGGAAATGATGGGCCTGCACATGCCCGGTTCCAGCTTCGTCCTGCCCGGCACCAAGCTGCGCCAGGAACTGACCCGCGCCGCCGTGCACCGCGCCGCGCAGATCAGCTGGGATGGCGATGACTATCGCCCGCTGGGCCATTGCGTGGATGAAAAGGCCATCGTCAATGCCGTGGTCGGCCTGCTGGCCACGGGTGGTTCGACCAACCACGTCATCCACATTCCGGCCATGGCGCGCGCCGCAGGCGTGCAGATCGACTGGGACGACATGGACGAGCTGTCGCGCGTGGTGCCGCTGATCGCCAGCGTCTATCCCAATGGCGCGGGCGATGTGAACTATTTCCACGCCGCCGGTGGCATGCCCTATGTCATCCGCGAACTGCTCGACAACGGGCTGGCCCATGCCGACATCCGCACTGTCTATGGCGCTTCGCTTGCCGATGGCGCGCAGGAACCGGTCATGGATGGCGACACGCTCACGTGGAGCCCCGCCCCGGTCAAGAGCGGGGATGACAGCATGCTGCGCCCGGTCACCGCGCCGTTCCAGCCTGAAGGCGGCCTGCGCCTGCTACAGGGCAATCTGGGCCGTGGCACGATCAAGGTCAGCGCGGTGGATGCGTCGCGCTGGACGATCGAGGCGCCCGCGCGCGTCTTTGCCGACCAGAACGACGTGCTCAAGGCGTTCAAGGCCGGCGAACTCGAACGCGATGTGATCGTGGTCGTGCGTTTCCAGGGCCCGGCCGCCAATGGCATGCCCGAACTGCACAAGCTGACGCCGCCGCTCGGCGTGTTGCAGGATCGCGGTTTCCGCGTGGCATTGGTCACCGATGGGCGCATGTCGGGCGCATCGGGCAAGGTGCCAGCGGCAATCCACGTCTCGCCCGAAGCCAAGCTGGGCGGCCCGCTCGCCAAGCTGCGCGATGGCGATATCGTGCGCGTCTGTGCGCAGACGGGCGAACTGGTGGCGCTGGTCGATGCTGATGAATGGGCTGCGCGTGAAGACGTGGTGGCCCCGCCCGAGGCGATGGGCGTGGGCCGCGAGCTGTTTGCCCTGATGCGCCACTATTCCGATCCGGCCGAGCGCGGCGGATCGGCCATGTTGGCCGCTGCAGGCCTGTAACGTCCGGCATTCGGGGGAGAGGATATCATGGAACTCGTAGCCGTAGACATCGGCGGTACGCACGCGCGCTTTGCCTTGGCCACCGTGGAAGGTGGCCGGGTTACGCATCTGGGCGAGGCCGTCACACTCAAGACGGCCGAACATGCCAGCTTCCAGCTGGCGTGGGAGGAATTTGCCCGCCAGAACGGTGGCGCGGTGCCCAAGGCCTGCGCCATCGCCGTGGCCGGGCCGGTAGGGGGCGAGGTGATCAAGTTCACCAACAACCCGTGGATCATCCGGCCGGCGCTGATCCCGGAAAAGCTGGGCGCCGAACGCTATGTCGTGGTCAACGATTTCGCCGCCGTCGCCCATGCCGTGGCGCAGGCCGGCGAAGAACACTTCATCCACCTGTCTGGCCCCGACGTGTCGCTGCCCGATCATGGCGTATTCAGCGTCGTCGGGCCGGGCACCGGGCTGGGCGTGGCCCAGTTGTGGCGCCATGCGCATGGCTATCAAGTGCAGCCCACCGAAGGCGGACATATCGATTATGCCCCGCTCGACGGGATAGAGGACGCGGTGCTCGCCCGCCTGCGCAAGCGTCATCGCCGCGTTTCAGTAGAGCGCGTGGTGGCGGGGCCTGGCATCGTCGATATCTATGAAACGCTGGCGCTGATCGAGGGCGCGCCGTTCATCCCGCGTGACGACAAGGCGATCTGGACGCTGGGCAGCAGCGGCGAAGACAGCCTGGCCGCCGCCGCGATCGATCGCTTCTGCCTGAGCCTGGGCAGCGTGGCGGGCGACCTGGCGCTGGCCCATGGTGCCTCGGCCGTGGTCATGGCTGGCGGGCTTGGCCTTCGCATCAAGGATTGCCTGGTGCGGTCTGGCTTTGCCGAGCGATTCCGCGCCAAGGGGCGGTTCGAGCAGATCATGGCGCAGATGCCGGTCAAGCTGATCACCCATCCGCAGCCGGGCCTGTTTGGCGCAGCTGCCGCCTTTGCCCAGGCCAACAAGGACTGATCGGGCCACCGGCCGCCTTGCACATGCGGGGCGGCCGGGGCACAATTGGCCCATGCATGTTATTCACGATCCCGCCAGCGAGCCCGAAGAAACGATTGCCTTCAGCGATTTCCTGAAAGTGGACATCCGCATCGGCACCGTGCTTTCCGCTGAAGACCTGGTTGGCGCACGCAAACCCTCGATCAAGCTGGTGATCGATTTTGGCCCCGGCGTGGGGCACAAGAAAAGCTGCGCGCAAGTGGCCGCGCTGTATGATCCGGCCAGCCTGGTCGGCCGCCAGGTCGCCGCCGTGGTCAACTTCCCGCCGCGCCAGGTGGGCAAGGCGATTTCCGAAGTGCTCACGCTCGGTTTTGCCGATGCCGAAGGCCGCGTGGTGCTGGCGAGCCCCGAACGCCCCGTGCCCAACGGCGCCCGCTTGCTATGACCGCGCCCACGATCTGGACGATCGGCTATGAGCAGGCGACGCTCGATGCCGTGATCGGCACGCTCAAAGCCGCCGGCGTCGACGTGCTGGCCGACGTGCGCGCCCTGCCGCTGTCGCGCCGGCCCGGCTTTTCCAAGACCGCGCTGGCCGGAGCGCTGGCGCAGGCTGGCATCCAGTATGTGCATTTCAAGGCGTTGGGCACGCCTGCGGACGGCCGCGCCGCCGCACGCGCGCATGATCACGCGGCGCTGGAACGCATCTATGCCGGCCAACTCGAACTGCCCGAGGCGATGGCTGCTGGGGCGCACCTGCATGCCCTGGCCACGGAAAAGCGCGTTGCCCTGTTATGCTATGAACGCGCCGCGCACGAATGCCACCGCACTTTGCTGCGCGAAGCGATGCTGCCAGAGTTTGCCGCGGTCGATCTGGTGCCGGACGTAGTCTGAGGCATCGCCCCTCCACCAGCCTGCGGCTGGTCCCCCTCCCCACAAGTGGGGAGGACCTTCAAGATCCTCCCCACTTGTGGGGAGGGGGACCGCCGCGTAGCGGTGGTGGAGGGGGCGCTTAGCGCGCCAGTTCCTCGTCAAGGAACGCTGCCACATCCGCCAGGTCCACATCCTTGGCCAGGAACGTCTGGCCAATGCCGCGCATCAGCAGGAAGGGCAGGGTGCCCGCGTCCATCTTCTTGTCGTGGAGCATGTGATTCTTGAGCGTCTGCCCGTCGCAATTCATGTCCAGCCCCTTGAGCGAAGCCGGCAGGCCCACAGCAGCGATATGCGCGGCCACGCGCTCGGCATCCTGGCCGCTCATCAGGCCGATCCGCGCGGAATAGCGCGCGGCCAGGATCATGCCCAGCGCCACGCCTTCGCCGTGCAGCAGGCGATCCGAAAAGCCGGTCTGCGCCTCCAGCGCATGGCCAAAGGTGTGCCCCAGGTTGAGCAGGGCGCGCACGCCGGTGGTTTCCTTTTCGTCGGCGGCCACGATCCGCGCCTTGGCTGCCACGCTGCGCGCAATGGCGTGCTCGCGCGCCTCAGCCTCGCCGGCCAGCAGGTGGGCGGCGTTGGCCTCGCACCAGAAGAAGAATTCGGGATCGTCGATCAGCCCGTACTTAACCACTTCGGCATAGCCGGCGCGCACATCGCGCAGGGGCAGGGTATCGAGACTGAGGGGATCGGCCAGCACCAGGCTGGGCTGGTGGAACGCGCCCACCAGGTTCTTGCCCATGGCCGTGTTGATCGCGGTCTTGCCACCAACGCTGGAATCGACCTGCGCCAGCAGCGTGGTGGGCATCTGGATAAAGCCGCAGCCGCGCTTGACCATCGAGGCGGCAAAGCCGGTCAGATCGCCGATCACGCCGCCGCCCAGCGCCACCACGTTGTCCTTGCGCTCGATCTCCAGGCCCAGCAGCCAATCGACCACGCGCACCAGGCTGTCCCAGGATTTGGTCGCCTCTCCGGCCGGCAGCACCAGCCACTGGCTGGCGATGCCCTGCGCGGCAAAGCTGGCCGTCACCGTCTCGCGCCAGGCGGCGGCGACGTTTTCGTCGGTGATCACCGCGACGCTGTCCTTGCGCACGAACGGGCGGCACAGCCTACCAGCGCGGGCGAGGGCGCCTTCTTCGATCACCACGTCATAGGGGGCGCCGGCAATGGCGACGGGGATTACAGCCATGCGTCAATCGCTTTCAGGATGCGGTTTGCCGTCACGCCGTGGGGCAGGTTGCCGCTGGTGATATGGATTGCCGCCTGCTCATAGGCGGCGCGCCGGTCCTCGCGCAGGCGGGAAAGGATCTCGCGCGGGTTGCCGCCGCGCAGCAGCGGGCGATTGTCCTTGCGGCCCACGCGCTCCACCAGCGTGTCGATATCGCTGTCGAGCCAGACCGACACCGCCTTGTCGAGAATCAGCCGCCGCGTATCGGGATCGACAAAGGCGCCGCCGCCGGTGGCCAGGATCTTGCGCCGCGTTGGCGTGGCGCCGTCGAGCAGGCGGGCGATGACCCGGCGCTCGCCACTGCGGAAATAGGGTTCGCCATAGGTGGCAAAGATTTCGGGGATCGGCATTTGCGCCGCGCGCTCGATTTCTTCGTCCGCATCCACAAAAGGCACGTCGAGCAGGCTGGCCAGCTTGCGGCCCACCGTGGTCTTGCCCACGCCCATCATGCCTACCAGCACCACCGGCCGATCGATCCGGCGGCCAATGCGGGCGATTTCCGCCATGGATAAGAGGGCGCTTTCGTGGTCCATTGCCGCGCCGCCTATACTTGCGCTAGGGCCAAGCGCAAGCGCCGTGGCAGCGAGGCAACGTGAACAATCAGGGTTCAATGCAAAGTGGCAAGGGTGATGGGCGCGGGCCGGAAAATCGGCCGACGCTTTCCGCTGGTGGATTCGCGCCGTTTCAGGGGCTGCCCTGGCTGGCGATCGGCGGTGGCTTGGTGGCGGCCGTGATCGTGGCCCTGGTTATGCTGGCCTGGATGCTGGGCGGGCCACGCCAGACCGCTTGGGTGGAACAGCCCGTTGCCGTGCCCAGTAACGCCAGCTTGGCCCATTCGGAAAGCAAGCCATGAAACCGCGCCTTTTCCGCCATGCCCTGCTCGGCTGCGTTGCCATTGCCGGGATGACCGGCGCGCTGCTGGCGCAGGAATCGCTGCTGCCGCCCGGTTTTGACAAGCCGGCGGCGCAGCCCGCACGCCCGCAGCCGGCCAAGGCCAAGCCCGCGGCAGCACCTGCCGCGGCCAAGG
>NZ_KE148334.1:0-14358 GCF_000410615.1 Novosphingobium sp. B-7
GCAGCCAGCGCCCGCTCCACCTTGCCCATGCAGCCGCCGCAATGCATGCCCGGCACCGACAGCGCGGTGTGCAGCGGTGCCGGTGCCGCCGTATCGGCCGGCGCCAGGGTCTGGGCCGCGCGGGTCATCCCACGTCGCCCATCATGCGCCATGTGGCGCCATGCCGCACGACCTTGAGCTTGATGCGCCAGCGCCCGCCAGGCAGCGCGGCGCGATAATGGCCCGGCGCCGTTTCATTCAGGCTGAGCGCCAGGTCATCACGCAGGCCCAGCGGATGTTCGGCCAGCGCGGTCACCGCCGCCCCGGCAATCGCATGGCCCTGCGCATCGTTCAGCACTACGGCGAGCGCGCCAGTATCGTCGCGCGCGATGCTGCCGGCAAAGCCCAGTGCCTTTTCGCTGCGTGCCTCGCCCAGCCAGCGGTTGAAGTTCTGGCTGGCGACATAGGAATTTTCCACCACCACCCCGCCGAACGTTGACAGGGCAAGCCGCGCCATGACGACGTTGACGATGATCACCACGCCAAAGAACGTGATCAGGATCGCGGCCATATGGCGGCCAGTAAACGGGCGGGCAGTAAACGGGCGGGCCACGCGCGTGGCGGGCATGGCATCCTGCGGAAGACGATGCTGGGTCATCGGCTGTGCTCCTTGCTAGTCGGTGTCGCCGGGGGCGGAAAATTCGGTCTTCACGGCATCCTGCGCCGGCTGTTCGCCGGGCCGGGCCTGGGCAGTCAGGCGGAAGGTGAAATGCCGCTCTTGCGCGGCACCGCTGGGCACCACGGCATAGATGCGCAGGCGCTGCGTGGTATCGGCCGGCACGGTGAAGCCCAGCGCGGGCCGCGCCGCGGCTGCGTCCATCTCGTCGCTATAGATCGCGCCTTGCGGCAAGCCATCGAGCGACAGCACGACCTGGCGCGGCCGGTCTTCCATGTTGCGCAGCTTGACGGTGAAGCCATTGCGCACCGAACCGTTGGAAAGCTGGACGAATTCAGGGTTGCGATCGCGCGCGACGGACAGGTCGAGCCGGGTGCGCTGGCCCAGCATGAACAGCAGCGCCAGACCGATGCCACCCCACAGGCCGAGATAGACCAGCGTGCGCGGGCGGAAGATCGCGCGGATCAACGGCTTGGCTGCCCCGCCTTGCCGTTCGTGTTCGGCATCATCGAGCGTGCAATAGTCAATGAGACCGCGCGCGCGGCCGACCTGGCCCATGACCCGGTCGCAGGCATCGATGCACAGGCCGCAGGTGATGCAGCCGATCTGCGCGCCTTCGCGAATGTCGATCCCGGTGGGGCACACCGCCACGCACTGCTTGCAGTCGATGCAGTCGCCCACTGCGCCAGGCAGGCGCTTGGCCTGCTTGAGCGACCCGCGCGGCTCACCACGCCAATCCTTGTAGGTAACGATCAGCGACTTTTCGTCGAGCATGGCCGACTGGATGCGCGGCCAGGGGCACATATAGACGCACACCTGCTCGCGCATGAAGCCGCCCAGCCAGAACGTGGTGAACGTGAGCACGGCGACGCAGCCATAGGCGACGCCCGGCGCCGTGCCGGTCCAGAATTCGCGCTGGAGCGTGGGCGCGTCGGCGAAATAGAAAATCCACGCCCCGCCGGTGGCAAAGCTCAGGCCCAAGAATATGGCCCACTTGGCCACACGCTTGGTCACCTTGCGCGCCGTCCACGGGGCGCGGTCCAGCGCCAGTTGCGCGTTGCGATCGCCATCGATCAGGCGGTCGACATGCTGGAACAGATCGGTCCACACCGTCTGCGGGCAGGCATAGCCGCACCACGCCCGGCCCACGGCCGATGTGACCAGGAACAGGCCGATGCCCGCCATGATCAGCAGTCCGGCCACGAAATAGAACTCGTGCGGCCAGATTTCGATGCCGAACATATAGAACCGGCGATGCGCCAGGTCGATCAGCACCGCCTGGTGGGGCGCCCAGGGCCCGCGATCCCAGCGCAGCCACGGCGTGCCCCAATAGACTGCCAGGCAAAACGCCATGACGGCCCATTTGAAGCGCCGGAACCGCCCATCGATCTTGCTCGGGCAAACAGGTTCGCGCCGGGCATAGAGCGATGGTTCGTGGGGTGCCCCACCCCCGCCTTGCGGCGCGGGGGTGGAGGCTACCAGCTTGAGCTTGGGATCAGCGGGCATGGTCTGGGTTACCTTGCTTGGGCAACGGCGGCCGTTGCCGGCGCCTCAGGCGCTGCAGGTGGCGCAGGTGGAAGGGCTTCCCCGCCCCCGCGCGAGTGGACATAGGCGGCCAGCATCTTGATGGTGACCGGGTCCAGCCGCTGCCCCCAGGCCGGCATCACGCCCTGGCGGGCATAGGTGACGGTCTGCGTCAGCGTGGCGCGATCGCCACCATAGAGCCAGATCTTGTCATTGAGGCGCGGCGCGCCCACCGTGCGGTTACCCTCGCCATTGGCGCCGTGGCACACGCTGCAGTTGTCGGCAAAGATCTGGGCACCGCGCGTGGACGAAGCATTGGGCTTGTCCTGCCCGCTGATCACGCGCACGTGGCTGACCACGTCCTGCACCTGGGCGGCGGTCAGGATGCCATCCTTGCCAAATGCGGGCATCTGGCTCACGCGGGTCTGCTCGTCACCGGGATAGCGGATGCCGTGTTCCAGCGTCTGGTGGATCGTGGCGATATCGCCGCCCCACAGCCAGTCGTCATCGTTGAGGTTGGGATAGCCCTTGGAGCCGGCCGCGCCCGCGCCATGGCACTGCACGCAGTTCTGCTTGAACGCGGCAGCCCCGCCCTCGATCGCGGCGCGCAGCAGTTGCGGATTGTCCGCCAGCTTTTCCACCGGCGTCGCCGCAATCGCCGCGCGGGTCTGGGCCCGGGCGGCGTCGGCCGCCTTCAGGTCCTTGTCCAGCGCGCCACGGCTGGTCCAGCCCAGCGTGCCCGCGGTTGCCGCATGGCGGCCGGGGATAGCCGGATAGACCACCACATAGCCGATCGCGAAAACGATCGTGGCGTAAAACGTCCACAGCCACCAGCGCGGCAAGGGCGTGTTGAGTTCTTCGATGCCGTCCCATTCGTGTCCGACGGTTTCAACGCCGGTGGGCTCGTCGATGCGCTTGTCAGCCATCGTGATCCTCCGTGAAGATCGAGTTGGCCGCTTCCCTGCCGGAGGACTTGCCCCCGCGGCGGAACGGCCAGATGCACAGGGCCAGGAAAATCGCGCCCATCACCACCAGCGCCCAGCTGTCGGCAAAATGGCGCAGCGCGTCATACGTGCTCATCGCCCCTTCTCCTTTGCCAGGTCTTCCTGGGCAGCAGGCGCATTCACATCCACCAACGTGCCCAGCATCTGGAGATAGGCGACCAGCGCATCCATCTCCGTCAGCTTGGTGGGATCGCCATCGAAGTCGCGCACCTGGGCCTTGGGCCAGCGCTTCTTGAACTCGGTGGCGTTTTCCGGGTCGGCCTGGGCCTTGAGATCGTCGTTGGCCTTGGCGATCTGGTCCTTCGTATAGGGAACGCCGGTGGTGTAGAGCGTTTGCAGCTCTGCCGTCATGTCGCCCTGGTTGAGCGGGCGCCCGGCCAGGAACTGATAGGTCGGCATGATCGATTCCGGCACGACCGAGCGCGGGTCTTTCAGATGCTGGACATGCCATTCATCCGAATACTTGCCGCCCACGCGGGCCAGGTCCGGCCCGGTGCGCTTCGATCCCCACTGGAACGGGTGATCGTACATCGATTCCGCCGCCAGGCTGTAATGGCCATAGCGTTCGGTCTCGTCGCGGAACGGGCGGATCATCTGGCTATGGCAGACATAGCAGCCCTCGCGCACGTAGATGTCGCGGCCGGCCTGCTCCAGCGGGGTGTAGGGGCGCATCCCCTCCACCTTCTCGATGGTGTTGTCGATCCAGAACAGCGGGGCGATTTCCACGATCCCGCCGATCGTCACCGCGGCAAAGGCAAGGACTGCCAGCAGGGTGACATTGCGCTCCAGCGTCTTGTGACGCTCAACAATGCTGGACATTGTTCGAGTTTCCTTATCTCGCGGGCGGTCAGGCCGGCTGGGCCACGATGGGGCGATCCTTGGCGGGATCGAATGCGGCATCATGCATGGGTGCTTCGGTGCGATACTGGCCCAGGATCGTCTTGGTGATGTTGATCACCATGATCACCCCGCCGCTCAGGTAGAGCAGGCCACCAAAGGCACGCAGGGCATACATCGGGTGCAGCGCGGCCACGGTTTCGGCAAAGCTGTTCACCAGATAGCCGTCAGGCCCATATTCGCGCCACATCAGCCCTTGGGTGATCCCCGCCACCCACATCGAGGCGGCATAGAACACGATACCCAGCGTGGCGCACCAGAAGTGCCAGTTGACCATGCGCAGCGAATAGAGCCGCTCGCGGTTCCACAGGCGCGGCACGAGGTAATAGAGCGCGCCGAATGTCACCATACCGTTCCAGCCGAGTGCGCCGGAATGCACGTGGCCGATGGTCCAGTCGGTATAGTGCGAGAGCGAGTTGACGCTCTTCACGCTCATCATCGGGCCTTCGAACGTGCTCATGCCGTAAAAAGCCAGGCTCATCACCAGCATGCGCATGATCGGGTCGGTGCGGATCTTGTCCCAAGCGCCATTGAGCGTCATCAGGCCGTTGATCATGCCGCCCCAGCTCGGCATCCACAGCATGACCGAGAAGACCATGCCCAGCGTCTGCGCCCAATCGGGCAGCGCGGTATAGTGCAGGTGGTGCGGGCCAGCCCAGATATAGAGGAAGATCAGCGCCCAGAAGTGGATGATCGACAGCCGATAGGAATAGACCGGGCGTTCGGCCTGCTTGGGCACGAAGTAATACATCATGCCCAGGAAACCGGCGGTCAGGAAGAAGCCCACGGCGTTGTGGCCATACCACCATTCCACCAGCGCGCCCTGCACTCCGGCAAAGATCGGGTAGGACCGCGATCCGAACAGACTGATCGGGATGTTGAGGTTGTTGACGATGTGCAGCATCGCCACGGTCAGGATGAACGAGAGGTAGAACCAGTTGGCCACATAGATGTGCGGCTCGCTACGCTTCACGATCGTGCCGACGAACACCGCCAGATAGGCCACCCAAACGATGGTCAGCCACAGGTCGGTGTACCATTCCGGTTCAGCATATTCCTTGCCCTGCGTGATCCCCAGCAGGTAGCCGGTCGCCGCAATGACGATGAACAGCTGGTATCCCCAGAACACAAAACGGGCGAGGCCGGGGAAGGCCAGCCTCGCCCGGCAGGTGCGCTGCACGACGTAGAACGACGTGGCGATCAGCGCATTGCCTCCGAAAGCGAAAATGACCGCCGAGGTATGCAGCGGGCGCAGGCGGCCGAAGTTGATCCATTCCAGCCCGAAGTTGAGCTGGGGCCAGGTCAGCTCCAGCGCGATCCACAGGCCGGCGGTAAATCCGGCAATCCCCCAGAAAACCGTGGCGATAACGCCCCAGCGAATCACATCGTCGTCATAGCGGCCCTGATCGGGCATGCGCAGGATACCGCGCACTGCATTGTCGACGCTCTTGCCGCTGATGGTAACCCACAGCGCGATGGCGGCGGCGATCCCGAAGATCGCCATATGAATCGCAAAACCCTGGTCAACTGCCAGAGCACAGGCAACCACCGCCAGGACAAGCGCGCCAAACCATAGGCCGGCGCGCAACAGAACCTGTTCCATGGACCCTTCCCTTCCATGCCTAACTACAGATTGTGCCCCTGCGCCGATTGCCGGTCTTTCACATTGATACGAGTCAAATAACCTGTGCGGTGAACGAATTGTTGGGAACTTACGCTTTTTTGCGTTGCGTCAATGTAGCGAATCGCGTCGCCCGCCATTGACGGTGCCACGCCAGAGGGAACGGAGCCTGCGAGGGGCAGGCCGCCTGCAGTGGCGCAGCCTGCAGCGGTGCATGCTGCATCTGACTAGGAAACGCGTGATGAAAAAGGTTCTTGGCAAAGCTCTTGGTGCCGCCGCCCTGGCGCTGGCGTTCGCTTCTCCCGCGCTGGCGGCCGACGAGGCACCGGCCGGCAAGTGGCAGGTCAAGGTGCTGGCCACCTCGGTTCTGGCCGATGGCAAGATCACGGCGGTGCGCAAGGATCTGATCGGTCTGCCCGCCGGCGCGCAGACCGATGCCAGCAACAACAGCTTCACCCCCACGCTGGCGATCGAATACTTCGCCCTGCCCAACGTCTCGGTCGAAACGATCTGCTGCTTTACCGCGCACCATGTCACCGGGGCGGGCTCGCTCGCCGGAGCCGCGCTGGTCGATCACGCGCTGATCCTGCCCGCCACCCTGACGGCCAAGTATCACCTCACCCTGCCCGGCGGCATCAAGCCCTATGTCGGCGCCGGTGGGGCCTGGTTCTTCTATATCGACGAACGCGCCGGCGCGACCGCCCAGGCACTGGGTGCCACGCGGGTAAAGCTCGATAACGATGCTGGTGTCGTGGTCCAGGGTGGCATCGATATTCCGATCACCAAGACCGGTCTTGGCCTTACGCTCGATGCCAAGAAGTACTGGATCAGCACCACCGCGCACTTCTACACCGCCAATGGCACCGAAGCGCTGACCACGCGCCACCGCATGGACCCGTGGGTGCTCAGCGCCGGCGTCGCCTACCGCTTCTAAGCCCTTGCACCGACAGCCCTGCATATCCGTCGTATGCAGGGCCAGCGGGCGGGTCGATCCAGGGTCTGGGATCCCCTGGTATCGGCCCGCCCGTTTTCATGTGCGCCAGCCACGTCCGTGGGTGCGCCGCAGCCTTGACAGACGACCGT
Organism: Novosphingobium sp. B-7; assembly: GCF_000410615.1. Lineage (NCBI taxonomy): Bacteria > Pseudomonadati > Pseudomonadota > Alphaproteobacteria > Sphingomonadales > Sphingomonadaceae > Novosphingobium > Novosphingobium sp. B-7. The sequence continues at coordinate 6,785 of NZ_KE148334.1, forward strand.
CTCCGTCACAAAAAATTTCAAATAAATAGAATATGCTAAATCAGGCGGGTGGTCCGGCTGCCGGCGCCTCTGGCCCAATGCAACGGCCCGCCCCCATCGCAAGCAGGAGACGACATACATGGCTGCCAAGGCTAAACGGAAAATCCTCATCGCCCTCGGGCTCATGCTGGCCGGTGAGAGCGGTGGCGTGGAACAGGCTTTGGCGCAGCGCGCACAGGCGATTACCTATGCCGGCAAGCTCGATCGCCGCAATCCCCGCGATGGCGAAATCTATGCCAGCTATCCGATCCAGCTGACTGCGGGCAAACGCTACGAAATCGGCGTGGATTCCGAGGCGTTCGATCCGGCCATGACGCTGACCGATCCCGATGCCGAGGTGATCGCCGACGATGATGACGGCGGCGAAGGCAACAACGCGCTGCTCGATTTTTCCCCGACGCGCAGCGGCACCTATCGCGTCCGCGTCAAGGCCGTGGACGGCGCCAAGCCCGGCGCGGACTACAAGCTGACCTTGCGCGAGGTGCGCCCCCTGCCCGCCCCGATCAAGGCAAAGCCGCAAAGCACCACAGCGCTGCGCCTGGAAACCTATGGCGGCACGCTGGAAGCGTCTGATGGCGAAATCCGCGGCAAGTACGAGGACGAGTTCATCTTCCACGTCAACAGCGGCCAGACCATGCTGTTCTTCCTGAAGAGCGACGCGATCGACCCGGTGCTGCAGATCTTCGATGCGCAAGGCAAGACGACCGACCAGCCGATCACCCAGGATGATGACAGCGGCGGCGGCAAGAACGCGTTCATTGCATTCACGCCGGATACGGAAGGCGATTATATCGTCCGCGTGACCAGCGCGAACAATGGCGAGACCGGCGCCTATGCGCTGCGCGCTGCGGCCATGCCGGAAAGCTGATCGGCCATGCAAATCACGGGCATGTGGTGGCCGGATCGGCGCAAGGCGCTGTCCGGTTCACCACATCGCCTGCTGATCGTGTGATCGGCGCGGCGGCTGGATCAGCCGGCGAGCGCCACCAGCGAGGCGCGATTGAGAATTTCCACGTCGCGGCGCGCCGGCAGGTCGATCACGCCCTCGTTCTTGAGCTTGGTGAACTGGCGGCTGACGGTCTCGATCGTCAGGCCCAGCACGTCGGCCACCTGCTGGCGCGAGAACGGCAGGGTAAAGCGCTTGGCCGGGCCGCGCGTGATCGGGGTGCAGCCGGTTTCGGCCAGGCGATCCGACATTTCCAGCAGGAACGTCGCGATCTTTTCCGGCGCCGTCTTGCGGCCCAGCAGCATCATCCACGACCGCGTGCGATCAAGCTCGGCCAGGGTGCGTTCCAGCAGCTTGTGCTCCAACTCGGGATGGCTGCGGGCAAAGCGATCGAAATCATTGCGCGAGAACACGCAGACCCGCGCATCGGTCAGCGCCACGACACTGGCCTTGCTCGTCTGACCAAACGGGCGCCCGATGAAGTCGGACGGATAGGCCACACCCACGATCTGCTCGCGACCATCCTCGGTGCTCGTCGTCAGCTTGAGCACGCCATCGATCACATTGGCGACCAGCAGCGAATCGTCGTCTTCCCAGATCAACGGCTCCCCAGCAGACACGCTGCGGCGGCGCCCAATGGCATTGAGCGCGACAATCTCCTGATTGTCGAGTCCGGCACAGATGGCCCGGTTGCGGACGACGCAGGTTTCGCAAGAAGACATGGCCGTGCAATTACCATCTTGCGCGCGCCAAGACAATGACAAGACACGGCCTTATTAGACCAAAGTGTGATAAGGCCACCCCAACGAAAAGGGGGGCGGCAAGCAAGGCATGCCGCCCGAGTTGGGGAGAAATCACGCGAAACGAACAGGCTGTCCGGGTTGGAAAGACCTGTTCCCTTCGGCGATTTCCGGTCTAGGCCGATCGCGTGGGGTCCGCTTTGATCCGCGTCAACCACGCCACAATTAGCGCGGAAATGGCGCAAATTGGTGGCCATGCGCGGGCAATCACACCCCCTGGGCGATCTCTACCGCATCGTGATACTGGCCACGGAAAAACAGCAGCGGCGTTCCCCCGGCCCGCGCATCCAGCGCCTCAACCGCGCCGACCACCAGCCAGTGATCGCCGATATCGTCCACCCGCTCGATGCGGCAGTCGATCCAGGCGAGCGCATTGTCGAGCAGCGGCTGCCCGGACGGCGTGTGGCCATGGGCCAGTTCGGCAAACTTGTCGTCGGCGCGGGCGGCAAAGCGGCGGCACAGGTCCAGCTGGTCGGCGCCCAGCACATTGACGCAAAACCGTCCGGTGGCGGCAATCCGCGGCCAGGAACTCGATCGCTTGTCAGGGAAAAAGCCCACCAGCGGCGGATCAAGCGAAATCGACGTGAACGAACCGACCACCAGGCCCGTGCGCACGCCCGCCTCGTCGACCGAGGTGATCACGCAAACGCCGGTGGGGTAAGCGCCCAGAACGGTGCGGAAATGCTTGGGATCGATCATGGGGTCCTCGCCTGGGTCAAAGTTATCGCTGCGCTGCGTCAATCGCCGATCCGGGCAACTTCCTCAAGCACCCTGTCGGCCCATTCAGGCCGACAGATCAAAACATCGGGCAGCCAGGTATCGGCGTTGTTGTAGACCAGCGGCGCGCCGTCGATGCGCGAGACATGCAGGCCAGCGCCGCCCGCCACGGCCACGGGCGCGCAGTTGTCCCATTCATACTGACCGCCCGAATGCAGATAGATTTCCGCCTGGCCGCGCACCACGGCCATGGCTTTGGCCCCGGCGCTGCCCATCGGCAGCAGTTCGCCGCCAATCGCGCGGGCCACTTCCACCGCTTCATGCGCGGGGCGCGACCGGCTGACCAGCAGCCGCGGCACGGCGGCCATGGCGGGCATCACGCCCACCCCGCCGCTGTCGAGCACGAGGTCCTCTCCCGGCAACGCCACCGCGCCCAGCACGGCCTTGCCATCGATCGCCAGGCCCACGTGCACCGCCCAATCGGCGCGGCCTTCGCCATATTCGCGCGTGCCGTCCAGCGGATCGATGATCCACACACGGCTTTTGCCAAGCCGTGCCGGCGTGTCGGCCGTTTCCTCGCTCAGCACGCCATCGTCGGGACGGTGCTGCGCGATCTGCGCCATGAGAAAGGCATTGGCCCGCGCATCGCCTTCACAGCCCAGCGCCTTGCCCTCGTGCGTGCCGGCGGCGCGCAAATCCATGAGGATGCGCCCCGCCTCAGCGGCCAGATGCCGCGCCAGCGCCAGATCGTCCATTCGCCTTCCCCCCTGCGATCCGGTCAGATCACCGGCATCCACGCGCCGATCACCCGCTCCACGATCCGCTCGGCGGCGTCTTCGGGGCTTTCGCGCGTGGTGTCCACCCGGATTTCGGGATTTTCGGGCCGTTCATAAGGGCTGTCGATCCCGGTGAAGTTCTTGAGCTGTCCGCTGCGCGCCTTTTTATACAGGCCCTTCACGTCACGCTTTTCCGCCTCTTCCAGGGGGGTGTCGATGAACACCTCGACGAACTCACCCGCCGGCAGCAGGCTGCGCACCAGTTCGCGCTCGGCGCGGAACGGGCTGATGAACGCGGTCAGCACGATCAGGCCGGCATCGGTCATCAGCTTGGCCACTTCGCCCACGCGGCGGATGTTCTCGATGCGGTCGGCGTCGGTAAAGCCCAGGTCCTTGTTCAGGCCATGGCGGACATTGTCGCCATCGAGCAGGAACGTGTGCTTGCCCAGGGCATGCAGCTTCTTTTCCACCAGGTTGGCAATGGTCGATTTGCCCGAGCCGGACAGCCCAGTAAACCACAGCACCGCCGGTTCCTGCATCTTGAGCGCGGCATGCGCCTTGCGCGTCACGTCCAGCGCCTGCCAGTGCACGTTCTGGGCGCGGCGCAGGCTGAAATTGAGCATGCCGGCGCCGACCGTGGCGTTGGTGATCTTGTCGATCAGGATAAACCCGCCCAGCGTGCGGCTTTGCGCATAGGGTTCGAACACCAGCGCCTTGTCGGTCACCACCTCGGCAACGCCGATCGCGTTGAGTTCCAGCGTCTTGGCCGCCAGGCGCTCCATGGTGTTGACATTGACGACATATTCGGGCGCCCGCACCGTGGCCGAAACGGTCTGTGTCCCCAGCTTGAGCCAATAGGCACGGCCGGGCGTCAAGGCTTCATCAGCCATCCACACCAGCGTCGCTTCGAACTGGTCGGCCGCCTCGGGCGGATTGTCGGCGAGCGCGATCACGTCTCCACGCGAGCAGTCGATTTCATCGGCCAGCGTCAGGGTTACGGCTTGGCCGGCCTGCGCCTGGTCCAGATCGCCTTCCAGCGTGACGATCCGCGTCACGGTGCTGGTCTTGCCCGAAGGCAACACGCGCACGCTATCGCCTGGTTTGACGCTGCCGCTGGAAATCAGGCCGGAAAAGCCCCGGAAATCCAGGTTCGGGCGGTTGACCCATTGCACCGGCATGCGGAACGGGCGGGCCAGATCGTCGGCCCCGCGCACCGGAACGGTTTCCAGGTGGGCAATCAGCGAAGGCCCGGTGTACCACGGCGTATTGGCCGAAGGCGCCGTCACGTTGTCGCCGGCAAAGCCCGAGATCGGCAGCGCGGTGAACGCCTCGATGCCGATGCTGCTGGCAAAGGCGCGATACTCGGCCACGATCTCGTCAAACCGGGCCTGGCTGTAATCGACCAGGTCCATCTTGTTGACCGCCAGCACGATGTTGCGGATGCCCAGGAGATGGCAGAGGTAGGAATGGCGCCGGGTCTGCACCAGCACGCCCTTGCGCGCATCGATCAGGATCACCGCGAGGTCGGCGGTAGAGGCGCCGGTCACCATGTTGCGGGTGTATTGTTCGTGCCCGGGGCAATCGGCGACGATGAACTTGCGCTTTTCGGTGTTGAAGAAGCGATAGGCCACGTCGATCGTGATGCCCTGCTCCCGCTCTGCCGCAAGCCCATCGACCAGCAGCGCGAAATCGATCGCCTGGCCTTGAGTGCCCACCTTCTTGCTGTCGTTTTCCAGCGCCGCCAGCTGATCTTCAAAGATCATCTTGGAATCATAGAGCAGCCGCCCGATCAGCGTGGACTTGCCATCGTCCACCGACCCGCAGGTGATGAAGCGCAGCATGGTCTTGTGCTGATGGGTATCGAGATAGGCGTCGATATCCTGCGCGATCAGGGCATCGGTGACGTAAACCGGATCGGTCATCAGAAATACCCCTGCTGCTTCTTCACTTCCATGCCGGCGCCGCCAGCATCCTTGTCGATCACGCGGCCCTGGCGCTCGCTGGTGGTGGTCAGCAGGGTTTCCTGGATCACTTCGGGCAACGTCGCCGCGCTGCTTTCCACCGCGCCGGTCAGCGGGAAACAGCCCAGCGTGCGGAAGCGGATGGACCGCTCGACGATCTCGGGCCGATAGCCCAGCACCTTTTCCAGGCGCGGGATATCATCGGCCATGAACAGCTGCCCGTCCCACTCATAGGTCGGGCGCACCGCGGCAAAATAGAGCGGCACGATCGGCACGTCGTTCAAGTGAATGTATTGCCAGATGTCCAGCTCGGTCCAGTTGCTGATCGGAAAGACGCGGATGCTCTCGCCCTTGTTTTTGCGGGCGTTATAGAGATTCCACAGCTCGGGCCGCTGGTTCTTGGGGTCCCAGCCATGGCTGGCGGTGCGGAACGAAAAGATGCGCTCCTTGGCGCGGCTCTTTTCCTCATCGCGCCGGGCGCCGCCAAACGCCGCGTCAAAGCCATAGAGGTCCAGCGCCTGCTTGAGGCCCTCGGTCTTCCACATATCGGTGTGGAGCGCGCCGTGATCGAACGGATTGATGCCGCGCGCCTGCGCTTCCGGGTTCTGATAGACCAGCAGGTCCATCCCGCTTTCGCGCGCCATGCGATCGCGCAAGGCATACATGTCCTGGAATTTCCAGGTGGTGTCCACATGCAGCAGCGGAAACGGCGGCGGCGCGGGATAGAACGCCTTGCGCGCCAGGTGCAGCATCACCGCGCTATCCTTGCCCACCGAATAGAGCATGACCGGCGCCTGCGCCTCGGCCACGACTTCGCGCATGATGTGGATCGCCTCGGCTTCAAGGCGCTGGAGATGGGTGAGCGATGGGCTGGTCATGGCGCCGCCTTTGGCACAGGCCGCGCCTGGAATGACAGGGCGAATTGGTTAAGCGCCCCCAAGCCAAACTTTGGTCACAAACGCGTTGCACTGGATCGCAAACCTTCCCTCCCGCCTGCGGGAGGGGCCGGGGTGAGGGAATGTTGGCACACACCCCCAGCCAAACGTCAGTCAAAATAGGCGATGCAACGCACCTCGATACTGCTGCGAACGCGCGGATCGGGCAGGCTGGTATCGTGGAAGGCAGTGTGCGGGCAGCGCCAGGTCACGCTCTCGTCGCTGTCGTTGAACTTGAACAGCAGCACGTCATCGGCCGCCATATTGGCAAAATACCACCAGCGATGCGCGGGCGAATAGCGGAAGATGGTCGCCGCGATCATGTTTTCCTCTCCCGCCACCGGCGCGGTCAGCGCGTCGCCTTCGGGAAATTCATCTACCACGAACAGGGTATTAGATGCGGTTTCCGCCTCACCCACGCTGCGCCCGTCGCACACCGCCAGCGGCCAATCCTGCGGCCCTGGGGAAAACGTGCGCCACAGCGAAAAGCAGATCGCGCGGGAATAGCCGCCCTGATCGGCAAAGCGCTGGTCGTGCATGCGCCGGGCCGCGCGCCGCGCCGTGGGCCGATTGTAGTCCACGTGCGCTTCGCCCGCAGGCGGCTGGATGCCGCCATTGTGCTGATAATTGGCAACCTTTTCCCGCGCGCGGGCAGAAAGATCGGCCGAGGTGCGGATCATCCAGCCTTGCGCGGCCACGCGATTGGCCCCGCACAACTGCGCTACCAGGGCTTCCACCTCTGCCAGGTACAGCGCGTCAACCATCGCGGCATCGTGAAAGTCATTCACCGCCGAACGGTGCTGGCCCAGCATGAAACCATGGGTATCGAGCGCGAAGTGATCGCGCAGCGGCATGCCATCGCGCACCACCACGGCGTGATCGGTGTAAGTGCCAGTGTTGATCTCGGCCCCCTGGCTGACATAGCGGCGGGTGACGAAATCCCCCTCCCCCAGATAGCGGATCATCGCCGGCGCCTGGCGCGCCGTTTCCTCGATCGGGTCGAACACATCGGGGCGGGCATGCAACGCGGCATCCATGGCAGATCCTCTCGCACCGCAGGGCGATCTGGCGCACCCTACTTGTTCGTCAACCTAACAATTGTTAGCGAGTGAGTCCAGCCATGCCGCACCCCAAGGTTGCGCGCGGCAATCGCCACCCTACCTTGGCTGGCATGACCCTGCCCTTCCCTGGCCGCGCGGCCGACAGCGCCCGCCTTGCCGATATCACCCGCATTCTTGCCCGCCACGGGCTCGGCTGGCTGGCGGCACGCTTCATGCCTGGCAGCGGCGCGGCAGAGACGCCCGACGGCGATCCCGCCACCACGCCGCGCCGGGTGCGCCTGGCGCTGGAAGAACTGGGCCCGGCCTGGATCAAGCTGGGGCAAATCCTGGCGACGCGCG
>NZ_KE148334.1:14568-37898 GCF_000410615.1 Novosphingobium sp. B-7
CCGATGGCACCCCGGTCGCCGTCAAGATCCGCCGGCCCGGCATCACTGGCCCTATGCTGGCGGACCTGCGCCTGATCGCGGGTGCCGCTGCCCTCGCCGAGCGCACCAATGCCCAGGCGCGGCAGTTGCGCGCCGGGGCGATGGCGGCGGAACTCGCCGATGCGCTGCGCCAGGAACTCGATTTCACCGTGGAAGGACGCAACGCCGATCGGCTGCGCGCCGATTTTGCACGCAATCCGCGCGTGGTCGTGCCCACGATCCATTGGCCGGTCAGCAGCGAAAGCGTGCTGGTGATGGATTTCGTTGCTGGCGTTGCCCCCACCAGCGGACAGGCCTTGCGCGACGCCGGTATCGATCCGGCGAGCATTGCCGCGCTGGGTGCCGACGTGGTGCTGGACATGGTCCTGATCAATGGCCGCTTCCACGGCGATCCGCACCCCGGCAACCTGCGCTGCCTGCGCGGCAATGCCATTGCGCTGCTCGACCTTGGCCTGGTTGGCCAGGTATCGCCCCGCCGGCGCGAGGAGTTCATCCGCTTTACCCAGGCGCTCGTCGCGCGCGACGATGCCGCCATGGCCGACGTTCTCACCACCTGGGATGAAAGCGGCAGCGCGTCGGCATCAGCCGTGGCCGCCGCGGCGCGCCGCCTGGTCGAAACCCACGGCGGCGAGAGCCTGCGCCTGGCGCCAATGGTTGCCGATTTCCTGCCCTTGCTGCGCGACACCGGCATCGTCATGCCATCAGACCTGCTGCTGATCTTCAAGGCGCTGGTCACGATCGACGGCGTGCTCAGCCGCATCGAACCCGGGTTTGAACTGTCGGCCGCGCTGCGCCGATCTACCCTGCGCCTGGTTGCCGCGCGGCTGTCGCCCGATCACTGGCAACCGATCCTGCGCGCGCTGGGGCTGGAACTGGCCCATCTCGGCAATGACGCACCGCGCCTGTTGCGCGCCGGGGTGCAGCGCTTGACCGAGCCACCGGCGCCGATCGAACCAGCCCCGCAATGGGCCGCCCTGGTCCGTCCGCTTACGCGCGCGATCTGGGGTGCGGGGGTGCTGGTCGCCGTGGCTGTGGTGGCATCCCGCCTGATCGGGTGATCACGCCGCGCTCGGCGGCACTTCGGCAGCAGGCAACGGCATGCCGCCCTGTACCATGACCGAGCGTGTCGGCTGCGCCAGCACGATGCCGGCGGCCTCGAACTGCTCCATGATCGTCAGCAGCACATCCTGCCGCACCGCCATCGCCGCGTTGTAATCCGGCCCCGCCAGGTAAGACCACACGTCGATGGTCAGCGCCGTGTCGGCAAAGTTGGTGAACGTGGCGCGCACGCCATCGTTGAGCACGCCATCGTGATCGAGCAGCGTCTGGCGCACGATGTCCACCGCCTCGCGCACCTTGGCGACCGGCAGGCCATAGGCGATGCCGATCGTGGGATTGAACAGGAAGCGGTCGCGCGTGGCAAAGTTCTCGATCTGCCGCGCGGCAAAATCGCCGTTGGGAATGGTGACCAAGGTGCGGTCGTTGGTGCGGATGCGCGTGGAACGGATGCCCACGTCTTCCACCGTGCCCGAAACATCGCCAACCTTGCAGAAATCCCCGACCTGCACCGGCTGATCGGCAATGACCGTGACACTGCCGACCAGGTTCTCGACCGTCTTTTGCGCGCCCAGCGCCAAGGCGATGCCGCCAATGCCCAGCGCCGCAATACCTGTAGTAACATTGATACCAAACGTATCAAGAACACCCACCACCGTGAAGGCCAGCAGCAACAGCTTGGCCCCGCGCCGCAGTAGGTTGACCACCGAGATCACTTGGCGCCGCTGGTGATGGCGCAGGCGCCGAGTTGCCAGTTCGGCAATGGCATCGATCAGGCGCAGCGCAAACCACACCAGCGCCACCAGGCCCACCGTGCCGCCATAGCGCAGCAGCGTTTGCCGGGCGACGATGGCCACGGGCAGGCGGTTGGCCCACATGAAGAAGATCATGATCGACAGAAACAGGCTGAGCGGTGGCAAGGCCGCTGCCAGGAAGCGATAGACCGCGCTATCCTGGAACTGCGGGATCAACCGCCGCACCACCAGCAGGATCAGCGCGGCCAGCAAACGAAACGCGGCAAAACTGGCCGCCGCCAGGCCCAGCAGCAGCGCCCAATCGCCGATCGGCGCACCGCCGACCATCCAGCTATCCGGGTTGGTGCTCGCCACCGGTGCGTCGCGCGGCACGTCGGCTTTGGCCAAAATCTGCAAGGTTTCAGGGGCAACACGCCAGACCACCACCTGGCCCTGCTGGCTGCTGGCCAGCAAGACCGGCACCTTTTGATCGCCCACGCGCATCGTGCCGACCTGCTCGCGGTTGAACGGCAGATCGTCGTTCAGATCCCCCACGGCATCGTTCGACAGGGCGCCAAACGCGCGCAGCGCACCACCCTTGTCGAGCAGCACCTGCAACCGCCGCGCCAATTCTTCGGCGCCGTTGGCCAGGCGCGGATTGTCCAGCCGCACCGACATGAAATGTGCCGCACGTTCGTAATCGCGGCCAGCCAGCGCCTGGATCAGGCCAGCTACCGCTGATCGCGGGGTTTCGCGCCCATACGGGTCACTGGGTGCGGCCGGGCTAGACGCTGCCGCTGGCGTCAACTGCGCGTGGGCCAGCGGCGCCACGCCCAGCAGCAGCGCCATCAGGGCAAATCGGAACAGGCGAACGATGAGCAAAGGGCCTCCGGTATTGCTGCAGGAGCGAACGCTCCCACCCAACGTAACCGGACAGCGCGCGGTTCGGTTCCCCGGCCCGCGGCAGATACGCCCCTATTCCTCGCCCATGCGCAGCGCGGCGATGAAGGCTTCCTGCGGAATCTGCACGTTGCCGTATTCGCGCATGCGCTTCTTGCCTTCCTTCTGCTTTTCCAGAAGCTTCTTCTTGCGGCTGATATCACCGCCATAGCACTTGGCGGTCACGTCCTTGCGCATCGCGGCAATGGTTTCGCGCGCAATCACCTTGGCGCCGATCGCCGCCTGGATCGGAATCTTGAACAGATGGCGCGGGATCAGGTCCTTCAACCGCTCACACAGCCCGCGCCCGCGCGCATCGGCCTGGCTGCGGTGCACGATCATGCTCAAGGCGTCGACCGGCTCGTTGTTGACCAGGATGTTCATCTTGACGAGGTCACCCTCGCGCAGGCCAATCTGTTCATAGTCAAAGCTGGCATAGCCACGGCTGATCGACTTGAGGCGATCATAGAAATCGAACACCACTTCGTTGAGCGGCAGTTCATAGTTCACCTGCGCGCGCCCGCCGACATAGGTCAGCCCGGTCTGGATGCCGCGGCGATCCTGGCACAGCTTGAGGATCGAACCGAGGTATTCATCGGGCGTATAGATCGTCGCCTTGATCCACGGCTCTTCCATGGTGTCGATCTTCACAACATCGGGCATGTCGGCCGGGTTGTGCAGTTCCATGTGCGAGCCATCGGTCATGGTCAGACGATAGACCACCGACGGCGCCGTGGTGATGAGGTCGAGATCGTATTCGCGGCTCAGGCGCTCCTGGATGATTTCCAGGTGCAACAGGCCCAGGAACCCGCAGCGGAAACCAAAGCCCAGCGCCGCGCTGGTTTCCATTTCAAAGCTGAACGAGGCATCGTTCAGCCGCAGCTTGCCGATCGAATCGCGCAGCTTTTCAAAATCGGCGGCATCGACCGGGAACAGCCCGCAGAACACCACCGGCTGCACTTCCTTGAAGCCCGGCAGCGCTTCGCTGGCGCCACCCTTGACCGTGGTGATCGTGTCACCGACGCGGGCCTGCGCCACTTCCTTGATCTGCGCGGTGATAAAGCCGATCTCGCCCGGCCCCAGTTCGGCCAGTTGCTCGATCTTAGGCCGCATGCAGCCCACGCGGTCGATCAGGTGTTCGGTCCCGCCGGCCATGAACTTGACCTGCAAGCCCTTCTTGATCACCCCGTCGATCACGCGCACCAGGATGACCACGCCGAGATAGGGGTCGTACCAGGAATCGACCAGCATGGCCTTCAACGGCGCATTGCGATCGCCGCCCGGCGGGGGAATGCGCGCCACCACGGCATCGAGCACTTCCTCGATGCCGATGCCGGCCTTGGCGCTCGCCAGCACGGCCTGGCTGGCGTCGATCCCGATCACTTCCTCGATCTCGTGCTTCACCTTTTCCGGCTCGGCGGCGGGAAGATCGATCTTGTTGATCACCGGCACGATCTCGTGGTCGTGCTCGATCGACTGATAGACGTTGGCCAGGGTCTGCGCTTCCACGCCCTGGGCTGCGTCCACCACCAAGAGCGCGCCTTCGCAGGCCGCCAGGCTGCGGCTGACTTCATAGGCGAAGTCGACGTGGCCGGGCGTGTCCATCAGGTTGAGCTGATAGGTCTGCCCATCCTTGCCCTTGTAATCCAGGCGCACGGTCTGCGCCTTGATAGTGATCCCGCGCTCGCGCTCGATATCCATGTTGTCCAGCACTTGCGCGGTCATCTCGCGCTCGGCCAGGCCGCCCGTATATTGGATCAGGCGGTCGGCCAGGGTGGACTTGCCATGGTCGATGTGGGCAATGATGGAAAAATTGCGGATCAGCGCGAGGTCGGTCATGCGCCGCCGTTAGCAGGCCCATTGCGCGCTGTCATCAGGCGCGATGGGCAGTTTCGGCGGGGGTTTTCAGGTTGGCCAACACGCCCTCCCCCAGCCCCTCCCGCACGCGGGAGGGGAGCAAGAACTAAGCGGAAGAGTGCAAGCCGCTAAAGCCCCTCCCGCCTGCGGGAGGGGTTTGGGGAGGGCATGTTCAGCCCCCTCACCCCACCTTGCGCTGCAAGGGCCGCTCCAGCACCGGCGCCAACGCGGGCGTGCGCACCTGGACCACGGCAATGCGGCCATCGTCATCGGCCTTGAGCGGGGCGGCAAATTCCACGCCCATGCGATCGTCGTTGCTCCACCGGCACGTACCCGTCACCACGTGGCCATCAGCGAGCTGGATGCGGAACACGGTGCCTTCCGGCACATTCCACAGCCCCTCGATCAGGGCGCCGGTCATCGAGATGTTGCGCACCATGCCGTTGTATTTGTGCCCTGCGTTTTCCAGCACGACCTTGCGCAGCATCGACTGGCGGCTGGCACGGGCCGAGCGCGGCCCCTGGGCCACGGCCACCAGCCCAGTCGAAAGCCGCGCCGCGGCGTTGACCGCCGAAAGCGGCCGCTCATAAATATAGCCCTGCACATGGCTGCACCCGAGCATGCGCACCAGGTCCAGCTCGTCCAGCGTTTCCACGCCCTCTGCCGTGGTTTCCATGCCCAGCGCCTCGGCCAGGCTGACGATCGAGGCGATGATCGCGCCGTTGCGGCTGCCCGGCTGGGTCGCCCCGCGCACGAACGACTGGTCGATCTTGATCTTGTCGAACGGGGCAGAGCGCAGATAGCCCAGCGAGGAATAGCCGGTGCCGAAATCGTCGAGCGCCAGGCGCACGCCGATCGATTTCAACTGCTTGAACATCTGGTCGGTGCCCTCGTCGTTGTTGAGGAACACGCTTTCGGTGATTTCCAGCTCCAGCCGTTCAGGCTCCACCCCGGCGTGGGCCAGGGCAGAGGTAACGATCGTGGGCAGCGCCGGATTGGCAAACTGCAGGGGCGAGACGTTGACCGCCACGCGCACGTCCTGCGGCCACTGCGCCAGGTCCTGGCAGGCAGTACGCAGCGCCCATTCGCCGATCGCGGCGATCAGCCCGGTATCTTCGGCAATGGGAATGAACTTGGCCGGCGAAATGAAACCGTGCTGAGGATGGTGCCAGCGCAGCAGGGCTTCAAACCCGGTGATCCGCTCGGTCGCGGTCTGCACCACCGGCTGGTAATACAGCTCCAGCCCGCCATGGGCCACCGCATCGCGCAGTTCCTCTTCCAGTTGGCGCCGCTCCTCGGCATCGCTGTGCAGGTCTGCGGCATAGAAGTGATAGCGGCCGCGCCCGCCGTCCTTGGCGGCATAGAGCGCCAGATCGGCGTTGCGAATCAGCGCCTCGCTGGTCACGCCATCATCGGGGGCAATGGCAATGCCCACCGATGCGCCGATCATCACGCGGTTGCCGTCGATGGCATAGGGCGCGGAAAGCTGTTCGATCACCTGGTTGGCAAGGTAGGCCAGATGGTCGCGCTCGATCTTGCCGGGCATGATCACCTGGAACTCGTCGCCGCCCAGGCGCCCGACGCGGCCGACATTGCCGATCACGCCTTCCAGCCGCTGCGCCACCTGCTTGAGCAGCGCATCGCCGGCCGGATGGCCCAGCGTATCGTTCACCTGCTTGAACCGGTCGAGATCGAGCAGAAACACCGCGCAGGCACGGTGCTGCACCTGCGGCGCTACCAGGATCTTTTCCAGCGTCTGCGACATGCGCAGGCGATTCGACAGGCCCGTCAGCGAATCGAATTGCGCCAGGCGCGAAGCATGCTCGGCCGAGCGGCGCTTTTCGGTCAGGTCGGTGCCCGAGCCGCGAAAGCCCTGGAAATTGTTGAAGGTGTCATAGGTCGGGCGGCCATTGATCTGCCACCAGCGCTCTTCCATGTCGGTTGCCGCGCGCACGGCCAGTTCGGAAAAACTCGACCGCGCCGAAAGATGAAACGCCAGCGTGCGTTCACCCTCGCCGGCCTGGTCGGCCAGGTTGAACAGTTCGGGAAACGGCCGGCCGATCAGTTCTTCCACGCCGCGCCCTAGGATCTGGGCGACCGGGCGCGAAAGATAGGTGATCTGGCCACGCCGATCGGTTTCCCAGAACCAGCCTTGGCCGGTTTCCTCGTAATCGGCCAGAATCTCCTGCGCGCGGGTCTGGATGCGCGTTTCGATTTCCATCTGCTCGCGCGCGCGCGCTTCGATTTCGCGCTGGCGGAAATAGGCCGCCACCGCCACGGCCAGGCCAATACCCAGCGTGACCAGCCCGCCCAGGCGGTTGGCCGCACAGGCCACCCCGGCCCAGATCGCCACTTGCGCCACCAGCACGCTGGCCAGTTGCCCGCTTTCGAACACGGTGGCGAGCAGCGACACGGTGACCAGCAGGGCCAGCCCCTGCAACCACGGCACGGCGCCGATCTCGGCCCAGTGGCCCACCGCCGCGCCAAACAGGAACATCGGCATGCCCACGGCCAGCGCCATCAGCAGCATGCGCGGCGCGGTACCGACGATTCCGGCGTTTTCCACCCGCACCGCCAGCGCGCCGAGCAACGCCAGCATGACCGCGGTGATTCCCACCGACACCACGATGCCATCGGGAATCACCCCGTTAAGCAGCGCCAGCCCGGCAAGGCCCACCGCCATCGGCGCTGCGATCTGCGGCCATTCGCGCGCGATCAAACGGTTGGCCATCCGCGGGTTTGGCGCGTGGCTGGCCGGCACGCGTTCGCGCCGCCGCTGCGTGCGTGCAAAGTCACGGCGCTCCTCGCCCCGCGCTTCGATTTCGATCTGCTCTGCCCCGGATACGTCTGCCATGGTTACCCGCATGCCCGAACGGCTTTGAAAAACCGTTAAGCAGGCCTGACGAAGCGACACGAAATCTGCCCACTTTTACCTCCGTAATGAACCTGCTAGGCGGCATGCCGGACGTGGGTGGGACTTTATCAGGGCGAACGTTGGCGGGATTGCCGGCGCACAGGCGCCATGCACCCGGCAGGAGATGACGGGATCGTGGCGAGTTTTACCGCTGATTTTTCGATGGTTGGCGTTGCTGGCCGGCGCCTGCGCCTTGGCCAGTGGCATGTCGGCGCCCAAGGTGCGCGTCCGCTGGTGCTGCTGGGCGGCATCGGCATGAACATGGAGCTGCTCGAACCGGTGGTTCGCGCCCTGCCCTGCCGCCGGATCATCAGTTTCGATATGCCGGGCATCGGCAAGTCACCCGATCCGATCATTCCCTATACCATGCCGTGCATCGCGCTCACGCTGGCCGCGCTGCTCGATCGCCTGCATCTCGATGCGGTAGACGTGCTGGGCATCAGCTGGGGCGGCGCCGTGGCGCAGCAGTTCGCGTTCCAGCATCGCGCTCGCATCGGCCGGCTGGCGCTGGCGGCCACGGCCGCCGGGGCCGCGATGGTGCCCGGCAATCCCGCGATCATGAGCCACATGGCAGATCCGCGCGAATATACCGTGGCGCGCACCCTGCAGCGCAACCTTGCCTCGCTGTACAATGGCGGGGGCCACCAGGCCGTGTCGCTCAATGCGGCCATGCCGCCCTCGCCGGTCGGCTGGGCTTGCCAGTTGGCCGCTTTTTCCACCTGGAGCAGCGCACCGTTCCTGCCGCTGCTGGCCCTGCCCACGCTGGTCATGCATGACGAGGAAGACCAGCTGATCCCGCCGGCCAATGCCCAGTTCCTGCACGGCGCCATCCCCGGCAGCCAGCTTGAAATGTTCAAGGGCGGCGGGCACTTGTTCATGCTCGCCGATCCCGAAGGCTTTGCCGCCACGCTGCGCGGATTTCTCGACGCGGCGTGACGGGCCTCTGCGCCGCGTCAGGCCGCGCGCCGCGTCGCCTTGGCCTGGTGTGGCACCAGGCCTTCCACGCGGAAATGGCCCACGAGATCGGCCATGCGATCGGCCTCTCCAGCCAGGCTGCGTGATGCCGCCGTCGCTTCTTCCACCATGGCCGCATTCTGTTGGGTCATCAGGTCCAGTTCGTTGACCGTGGCCTGAATCTGCCGGATATTCGCGGCCTGTGCCCTGGCGCCCTCGGCAATGTTGCTGGCCACGTCGGCAATCGCGCCCACCCGGCTGACGATCCGCTCGAACGTCTCGCCAGTCTGGTCCACCAGCGTCACGCCGCGTTCCACCTGGACAGAGCTTTCGCCGATCAGCTTCTTGATATCGAGCGCCGCCTCGGCCGATCGCTGCGCCAGCGCGCGCACTTCGTTGGCCACCACGGCAAAACCGCGCCCGGCATCACCCGCGCGCGCCGCTTCCACCCCGGCGTTGAGCGCCAGGAGGTTGGTCTGAAAAGCGATGCCATCGATCACCGCGATGATCTTGCCGATCTCGGCGGCAGAGCGGTGAATGTCGTTCATCGCCTGCACCGCTTCTTCCAGCACGCCGCCGCCCTGACGCGCGTCACCATGGGCGTCCTGCACCGCCGAATGCAGCTGGGTCGCTTCTTCGGCCGTCTTGCCCACCGTGCCCGCCAGCGTGGTGATCGAGGCCGAGGCTTCTTCGAGCGAGGCTGCCTGCTGCTCCGTCCGCCGGGCAAGATCGTCCGAAGCCTCGCGAATTTCCTTGGCGCCGGTGTCGACCGCGCGCGAAGTCTGCGAAACCGCGCCCAGCGCGCCGCTCACCTTCTTGCGCATGGTTTCCAGGTCCGCTTCCAGCGCGGCATAGGCTTCGGGCAGGCCGGTCAACGCCACGGTAAAATCGCCCTCGGTCATCTTGCGCACGGTATGGCCCACCTGGGTAACCACCGCCTGGCGCTTGGCATCTTCCGCCTGGAAATAGGCAGACAGCGCCACTTCCATATCGAGCAGCGCCATCTTCACCAGCGTGGCCACGGCCTTGGCGCGGCGGCTGCCCAGCTTGCCCAGGCCGCGCCCCAGAAACCGCACGATCACCTCGTCCAGCACCGAGGCATAGGCACCGATATACCAGCCCGGCTCCAGCCCGATTCGCGCGTGAACATCCCCGATGCGCTGGGCGCGTTCGGCATAGGCCATGCCGGGCGTGCCGCTGAACATGCTGCCCCAATGCTCGATCTGCTTGTCCCGGGCATGGGACATGGCGGCGCGCGAAGGGAAGAAGCGCGCCGTTTCCGGCGTCAAGGCAATGCGATCATACAGCCGTTCCAGCGCCGGCGGAGCCAGGCCGTCCATGGCGCCGGCAATCTGGCCAAACCGGGCCACGTCATCACTGCTGATGTTGAAGAACGTCAGCTTGCGGTCAACGTCCTGCTGGGTAAGCGCCATGGGATCTACCTGTCTAACTCCGATGCGACAGGCATAGGCGCAGGGCGATCAAGACCGCTGAAAAGGCATATAGGGATTTGCCCGAGGTGCCGGCAGCCGCCCGCGTTGCCGAAACGCGAAAGGGGCGCGATCAGCCTGGCCGATCGCGCCCCTTTGGTATGTTGCCGGGCTGGCTTGCCCCGCGTCAGACGCGCATCGGCATCAGCACGTAGAGCGCGGGCGACTTGTCATCCTTGCGGATCAGCGTCGGCGCGCCGGCATCGGCCAGGTGCAGCTCCACCGTGTCGCCGTCGATCTGGCTGAGGATGTCCTTGAGATAGTTGGCGTTGAAGCCGATCTCGAAGCCTTGCGCGGTGTAGTCTGCCGGCAGTTCTTCAGCCGCGGTGCCGTTGTCCGGGCTGGTGACCGACAGCGTCACGCGGTCGGTTTCCAGCGCCATCTTCACCGCGCGGGTCTTTTCGGTGGCGATCGTCGCCACACGGTCCACGCCTTCATAGAAGCTGCGCGGATCAAGCTTGAGCAGCTTGTCGTTGGCGGTGGGGATCACGCGGCTGTAATCGGGGAACGTGCCGTCGATCAGCTTGCTGGTCAGCACCACGCCGTGTTCGCCGCCCAGGGTAAAGCGCACCTTGCTGGCTGACAGATCGAGCAGCACGTTGGTATCGAGCACTTCTTCCAGCAGCTTGCGCAGCTCGCCCACGCATTTGCGCGGCACGATCACGTCGGGCATGCCCTCGGCGCCTTCGGGGCGCGTCAGCGTGTAGCGGGCCAGGCGGTGGCCATCGGTGGCGGCCGCTTTGAGCACTTCATCGGCCACGTGGAAGAAAATCCCGTTGAGGTAGTAACGGGTTTCCTCGGTGGAGATGGCAAAGCGGGTGCGGTCGATCAGTTCGGCCAGCACGCGCGCGGGAATTTCAAAGCTGGTCGGCAGATCGCCTTCGACGATCACCGGGAAATCGTCGCGCGGCAGCGTGGGCAGCTGGAAACGGCTGCGCCCGGCCTTGACCACCATGCGGTTGTCGGTGGTTTCCAGGCTCACTTGCGAGCCATCGGGCAGCTTGCGCGCGATGTCGAACAGCAGGTGCGCCGAAACCGTGATCGCGCCTGCGCCTTCCACCGAAACCGCCGGCATCGATTCCACGATCTGCAGATCAAGGTCCGTGGCCATCAGGCGCACCGAATTGTCGGCCGAAGCCTCGATCAGCACGTTCGACAGGATGGGAATGGTGTTGCGGCGTTCGACAACCGACTGGACGTGGGACAGGCAGCGCAGAAGAGTCGCGCGTTCAATGGTCGCCTTCATTCTCGTCTCGATCCCCAGTCTCGTAACCCGGCTGCTTCAGAACCGATCTGAAACAGGCCGGACTGGACGGACAGGCGCCGTCCGGGTTGGCTGCACACCAGAAGGCCATGGAATCACAGCCAGCAGCGTTGCGTTTCGGACCACCTTTCTTAGCGTGGAGTGCCCCTTGGGCAAGGCTCCCCTTGCATGGCCCAAGTGAAACTGTGCATAAATGACCCGAAAACTCGAAAAAAATGCCGTTTCAGTCCAGATCGCGTTGCCCATCGAACATCAGGGCGGTGGCAACGATCCAGCCGGTGATCAATTGCCAGCCCTGCGCGGTCACGCTGGCCGGGGGCTTGCCCGCCTTGTCCAGCGCCTCGCTCACGATGCGCAGATCGCCCGGCGTCACCTTGTCGGCCGGGTTGTTGGTATTGCCCGGCCCGATATCCAGCGCCCGGTCGATCAGCGCCGAGGCGATGCCCAGCGCCGCCAGGCGGCCATCGAGCGCATCGCGCCCCATGCGCCCCCAGGTATAGCTGAAATAGGCATCGCGCTGCTTGTCGTTCAGCAACTGGTCGGCCGCGCAGGCATCGGTGATCGCGCGCAGATCGGCCTGCGTGGCATTGGCCGCGGGGGTGCCGGGCGTCAGGATGGCATCGGCCACCTTCTGGTCGAGCCCCTCGGGCGCGGCCTTGATCGCGCAGGCCAGCGTTTCGGGCGGGCGCGCCACGGCCGCTGCCGGCATCGCCAGCCCAGCCGCTACCACGGCCAGCGCCCACCCGCAGCGCATCAGGCGAACATCGCCATGCCGCCGTTAACGTGCAGCGTCTGCCCGGTGACGTAACCGGCTTCCTTGCTGGCAAGATAGGCCACTGCCGCGCCGATATCCTGGCCTTCGCCCATGCGGCCCATCGGAATGCGGCCGTTGAGCGCATCCTTCTGCGCGTCGGGCAAAACATCGGTCATCGCAGTGCGGATGAAGCCGGGCGCCACGCAGTTGACCGTGACGTTGCGGGTGGCCAGTTCCTGCGCCAGGCTCTTGGACATGCCTACCAGGCCAGCCTTGGCTGCGGCATAGTTCACCTGGCCGGGGTTGCCGGTGGCGCCGACCACGCTGGTGACCGAAATGATCCGGCCAAAACGCGCTTTCATCATCGGCTTGGTGGCACTGCGCATCAGGCGGAACGCGGCTTCCAGGTTCACGCGGATCACCGCGTCCCATTCCTCGTCCTTCATCCGCATCGTCAGATTGTCGCGCGTGATGCCGGCGTTGTTGACCAGGATGTCGATCTTGCCCAGCGTATCGAGCGCGGCAGGCACCAGCTTTTCCACTTGTTCGGCGTTAGACAGATCGCAGGTCACTTCCACATGGTCGTGGCCATAGGTTTCGTTCAGCTCTTCGCGAAACGCGCGCAGCTTGGCCGGGTTCGTCCCCGAAAGCGCCAGCCGCGCCCCCTGGCGGGCCAGCGCATGGCTGATCGCCGAACCGATACCACCAGCCGCGCCGGTAACCAGGGCAGTCATGCCGGTCAGGTCAAAAAGACGGTTTTCCATAATCTTGGCTCCGATTTCAATAGTTCGCGCGGAGGCGCGGAGGCGCAGAGAAGGTCAGGACTGAGGGCTATAGCCATTGACCAGCCGCCGGATACCTTCCTTCATCGTTTCGCCCGAAAAATTCAGCAACAAGCCAACCGGCAGTTTCATCAAGCGCAGATACGTCAGCACCTGCTTGGCATGTGCCGGACTGAGTTTCTCCACGGACTTGATCTCCACGATCAACCTGTCTTCGATAATCAGATCGGCCCGAAAAGCTGCCGGAAAGCGCATTCCATCGAATTCGATATCGACCGGCTTTTGCCGGTCGACCTTGTATCCACGTCGTTCCAACGCAGCGGCAAGCACGACTTCATAAACGCTTTCCAACAGTCCGGGACCGAGTTCCTTGTGAATGCGCATCGCTGCATCGACCACGGCGCCGCTGATGGAGTCGATTGCCGTCATGCACTTCCCCTCCGCGCCTCTGCGCCTCTGCGCGATTCATTTTGCCTGATCTGCTTGGCTCTCAGAGATCCTTGGCCAGGGCTTCGATGTCGGCCATGGTGATCACGCTGGTGACGGAGAGATCGGCCCCGGCCGAGCGGGTGATCATCGGTGCCAGCACCTTGCCACCCAGTTCGACGAACGCCTCCACGCCGGCGTCCTTCATCGCGATCGCGCTTTCGCGCCAGCGCACGCGGCCGGTGACTTGCTCTACCAGCAGTTGCTGCACCTGCGCCGGATCAGTGACGATCGCGGCGGTCACGTTGGCGAACAGCGGCACGCGAAAGGCCTGGGGCGGCGTGGCGGCCAGCGCCTGGGCCATGGCATCGGCGGCCGGCTGCATCAGCGGGCAGTGGAACGGGGCAGACACCGGCAGCAGCACGCCGCGCTTGATGCCATGCTCCTTGACCAGCGCCACCGCGCGCTCGATCGCGCCCTTGTGCCCGGAAAGCACGACCTGCGTGGGATCATTGTCGTTGGCCACAGTGCAGACTTCACCCTGCGCGGCTGCTTCGGCCAGCGCGGTGGCCTTGTCGATATCGGCGCCGAGCAGCGCGCACATCGCGCCTTCGCCCACCGGCACGGCGGCCTGCATCGATTGCCCGCGCAGCTTGAGCAGGCGGGCGGTATCGGCCAGCGAAAACGCCCCGGCGGCGCACAGCGCGGTGTATTCGCCCAGGCTGTGCCCGGCCACGAAATCGGCCTTGTCGGCCAGCTGGATGCCGCCTTCCTTTTGCAGCACGCGCAGCACGGCGATGGCATGCGCCATGATCGCGGGCTGGGCATTTTCCGTCAGGGTCAGCGCATCATCGGGGCCCTGGGTCATGATCTGGAACAGCTTCTGGCCGAGCGCGTCGTCCACTTCCTCGAACACTTCGCGCGCGGCGGTGCTGGCGGCGGCAAGCTCGGCGCCCATGCCCACCTTCTGGCTGCCCTGCCCCGGAAAAACGAATGCCCGCATTGATCGATGCCTCCTGAAAACTGGCGCGCGCCCTATTGGCCCGGCGGGGTTCCTGCAAGCCCGAACGGCACGATGCGATTATCGCCATCATGCCCGATATCCGCGCGGCCGAGGTAAGGCAGGCCTGTACGCGCGCACCAATGCCGCGCCATATCCTCCACCCCGATGCCAAAAGGTCTATCGTTTTCAGGCACCTGCGTCACACGGCCAAGCCGCAGGCCGGCCACCTTCATGGACGCCAGCCCGGCACTGACATGAAACAGCAGGCGATCGACGGCATAATCGTATTCGCTCACTTCTTCCACCATCACCACATGCCCGGCCAGATCAGGCATGACCGGCGTGCCCATGATCATTGATAGGGTCATGAGGTTGAACGCCACCACCGGCGTTGCCGCCGGGATCGTCGGCTCCAGCCCGATGGCGTCCCCCGCCAGCCAGGCGAGCGTGCGGCGCACCGCCGCCTCGCCGCCATCGCGCCGCACATCGGCCGGCATCGGCGCATGGACCGGGCGGCCCACTTTGGCGCGATAGAGCGCGGCGAGCATCACCCCGCCATCCGAATAGCCGAGATAGGCCTTGTTCTGCGCCGCCGGTGCCAGGAGGCCCATGGCATCCTGCGCGATCCGCCCCGCGCCATAGCCGCCGCGCGCAAACCACACCGCGTCAAACCCGGGATCATTGGCACATTCGACAAATGCGTTCAGACGCTGCTGGTCGGTTCCGGCAAAATGGCCACTTTGCGCAAAGCATTGTTCGTGAAAGTGGATATCGAGGCCGGCCCGCTCGGCCACCAGAGCGGCAACCCGCCCGGCATCGGCGCGATCGAACGGGGCGGACGGGGCACAGACGGCAATGCGCAACATAGGCGCGGTGTTATCGCCTGCGCGGGGGTTCGTCCATCACACATGGTTAGCGAAACCTTGCCCAAATACTTAGGACGCGATTTTCGGGAAAGGTTTCCGCTCCAGCCGCGTTAGGTGGCATGACGGGGCCGAACGGGCACCCTGGCAAGCCAGCTGGCCTGCCGGGCGTGGGCCGCTCCGGTGCTGTCACACCTTGCGCCTTTGACCGCATCGCGGACCAGGCGTCGGGCGAAACGGGCTTGGCCGAACCGATGCCGACGCTTGCCGTGGCACTGGCTCCGACCTTGCCCTCGCGCCCACAAGCCTGGCCCGGAAAAGAGCCTGGCCGAACCCTGCGCCCCGTGCGCCCGGCTCCGGCCAGCCTTTTCATCCCTGCGCTGCTGCGGCCAGACGCGGCAGCGGGGCAAACCTGTCGCAGCGATCTTGCCACGCCCCCTGATTGCTGTAGTGCCCTGTGCCCATGGCCCACACTGCACCTGCGCCAGATGGCGCGCTAACTGCCCATCCCTGGTTCTTTTGCGGCATCGGCGGATCGGGCATGCTGCCCCTGGCGCTGATCCTCAAGGGTGCGGGCGCGCAGGTCGCAGGGTCTGATCGCAGCCGCGACCAGGGCCGCACGCCCGAAAAGTTCGCCTGGCTGGAAAGTCTGGGCTTTGCCCTGTTCCCGCAAGACGGCAGCGGCATCACCTCGGCCGACCAGGCGCTCGTTGCCTCGGCCGCAGTGGAAGATACCGTGCCCGAAGTGGTGCGCGCCCGCGACCTCGGCTGCCCGCGCTTCACCCGCGCGCAATTGCTCGCCCGCCTGTTCAACGCCGCGCCGATCGGCATTGCCGTGGGCGGCACCAGCGGAAAGTCCACCGTCACCGGCATGATCGGCTGGATACTCACGGCCTTGGGCCGCGATCCCACGATCATGAATGGCGCGGTGATGAAGAACTTTGCCACGCCCGACGCGCCCTTTGCCTCGGCCCGCGTGGGCCAGGGCGGGCTGTTCGTTTCGGAAGTCGATGAAAGCGACGGCTCGATCGCGCTCTATCGGCCGCAGATCGCCGTGCTCAACAACGTCAGTCTCGATCACAAGAGTCTGGAAGAACTGCGTGATTTGTTTGGCAATTTCCTCGCCATGGCAAGCACGGCGGTGATCAATGCCGATGACGCGGAAAGCATGGCCCTGGCCCACCGCGCGCGGGCCACGGTCACCTTCGGCTTTGCCGATACCGCGATGATCGGGGTCGTGCCCGCCAGCGTGGTGGAAAGCCCGACCCGCATTGCCGCCACGGTGATCGACCGGCGCAGTGGCGCGCAGCACGATATCACGCTGGCCGTTCCGGGCCGGCACAACCTGGCCAATGCCCTGGCCGCTCTGGCCGCAGCCGATGCGGCGGGCCTGCCGCTGGGCGAGGCCGTGGCGGCCCTGAGCGGTTATGCCGGTCTCGCCCGCCGGTTCGACATTGTCGGCACCAGCGCCAGCGGCGTGACGGTGATTGATGATTTTGGCCACAACCCGGAAAAGGTTGCCGCCACCCTCGCAACGCTCAAGGCCCATCCCGGCCGCGTGCTCGCGCTGTTCCAGCCGCACGGCTATGGCCCGCTGCGCCAGATGGGCGCGGAACTGGCGCAAGTGCTGGCCACGCGTTTGAACGCCGAGGATCGCGTGATCCTGACCGACCCGGTCTATTTCGGCGGCACGGTGGATCGCACGCAAGGGTCTGAACGCATCGTCGGCCTGGTCAACGCGCACGGCGGCCAGGCCGAACACGTGGCGGAGCGCGCCGATGCCGGTCAGCGGCTGGCGGCCCTCGCCCGTCCGGGAGACCGGATCGTGATCATGGGCGCGCGCGACGATACGCTGTCCGCCTTTGCCCGCGACGTGCTGGCCAGCCTTACCTGATCGCATGGACCGGCGCGTGCCCCTCCTCAGCCAGGCCGGGGGGCACGCGCCACATCTTACCCCAGCCGCTTTTCCAGCATGACAAGGTGCGGATCGCCCTCAACACCATGGGCGATGAAGCCATAGTCCTTTTCCAGGTCGATCGCGGCCTGGTTGGCACGGTCCTCAATCGCGATCACGCGGTCCAGCCCGCGCCGTTCGCCTTCGTGGGCCAAGAGGTCGAGCATCGCCCAGCCCACGCCCTGCCCGCGAAAATCGCCGCGCACCGAAACCGCCACTTCACCGGTTTCCATCGCCGCATCGCAGGCCAGCATGCCCGAAGCCACCAGATCGCCGCTCGCCTGGTCAAACGCCAGGAAGCTTTCGGTGCGCCAATGGTCCACCCGGGTCAGCGGCAACAGGCGCTGGTGATCGAGATGGCCGGCAGCCGCGAGAAAGCGAAAGCGGCGGTCTTCGGGCAGCACGGCATCGAAAAACGCGGCCAGCGCATCTTCGTCTTCGGCAAAGGCCTGCCGCACGCTCAAGGTCACGCCGTGGCGGGTGACAACGGTGGCGGCGCGGGCCAGGGCAGCCATGGGGGGCGGTGTTTGGGTGGCAGTCATTGCGGCAACTCCCGTCGTGCGGATTGGATGGGCAATCCCTAGTCTGCCCGCACGCCGATGACCTTGACCTTGCGCAAAGCGGGCATTTGCAAAACACGCGGTTTTGCTTGCATTTCACTGGGGGCAGGCCTAAGCGCGCCAGGTTCTTTCCCGAGAGGGACAAGAATGCCTGCGCGGGCATCCGGCCCGCATGGGCGGATCGGCCCTTTTGGCCCATCATCCTGCATGGGGCAGGTGATGGAGAAAAGACCGGCGGACCCAACCGCCTGGCCGGAAACATCGATACCAAGGAAGACTTTTCATGTCGACCAACCCGACGCGCGACGATTTCGCCGCGCTGCTTGACGAATCGCTGGGCGCAGGCGCCAGCGGTGGCTTTGAAGGCCGCGTCGTCAAGGGCACCGTTACCGCCATCGAAAACGACAAGGCCGTCATCGACGTGGGCCTGAAGAGCGAAGGCCGCGTGGCCCTGCGCGAATTCGCCGCCCCCGGCCAGCCGCACGGCCTCAAGGTCGGCGACGAAGTCGAAGTGTTCGTCGACCGCGTCGAGAACGCCGAAGGCGAAGCCATGCTCAGCCGCGACCGCGCCCGCCGCGAAGCCGCCTGGGACAAGCTCGAATCCGAATTCGGCGAAGGCAAGCGCGTTGAAGGCGTGATCTTCGGCCGCGTGAAGGGTGGCTTCACCGTCGACCTCGACGGCGCCGTGGCCTTCCTGCCCGGCAGCCAGGTTGACATCCGCCCCGTGCGCGACGTGACCCCGCTGATGGACATGCCGCAGCCGTTCCAGATCCTCAAGATGGATCGCCGCCGTGGCAACATCGTCGTGTCGCGCCGCGCCGTTCTGGAAGAAACCCGCGCTGAACAGCGTTCGGGCCTGATCCAGAACCTCAAGGAAGGCCAGATCATCGACGGCGTCGTCAAGAACATCACCGACTACGGTGCGTTCGTTGACCTCGGCGGCATCGACGGCCTGCTCCATGTCACCGACATGAGCTACAAGCGCGTCAACCACCCGAGCGAAGTGATCGCCATCGGCGACACCGTGCGCGTCCAGATCATCCGCATCAACCAGGACACGCAGCGCATCTCGCTGGGCATGAAGCAGCTGGAAAGCGATCCGTGGGATGGCGTTGCCGCCAAGTACCCGGTTGGCGCCAAGCTGCGCGGCACCGTCACCAACATCACCGAATACGGCGCCTTCGTGGAGCTGGAACCGGGCATCGAAGGCCTGGTCCACGTTTCGGAAATGTCCTGGACCAAGAAGAACGTCCACCCCGGCAAGATCGTTTCGACGAGCCAGGAAGTCGACGTCATGGTTCTGGAAGTCGACAGCGACAAGCGCCGCATCAGCCTCGGCCTCAAGCAGGCGCAGCAGAACCCCTGGGAAGGCTTTGCCGAAAAGCACCCGGTCGGTTCGATCGTCGAAGGCGAAGTCAAGAACGCCACCGAATTCGGTCTGTTCATCGGCCTGGATGGCGACGTGGACGGCATGGTTCACATGTCCGACATCGCCTGGGGCATCTCGGGTGAAGACGCGCTGGCCCTCCACCGCAAGGGTGAGCAGGTCAAGGCCGTGGTCCTCGACGTTGACGTCGACAAGGAGCGCATCTCGCTCGGCATGAAGCAGCTCGAAAAGGGCGCTCCGGCTGCTGGCGGCGTTGCCACCTCGGGCTCGCTGCGTCGCGGCGAAGTCGTCACCGTCACTGTCCTCGAAGTCCGCGATGGCGGCCTCGAAGTGCAGGCTGGCGAAGACGGCGCGACCGGCTTCATCAAGCGTTCGGACCTGGGCCGCGATCGTGACGAACAGCGTCCCGACCGCTTCCAGGTTGGCCAGAAGATCGATGCCATGGTCACCGGCTTCGACCGTTCCAAGAAGCCCAACTTCTCGATCAAGGCCCGTCAGCTGGCCGAAGAAAAGGAAGCGGTGGAACAGTACGGTTCGTCGGACTCGGGCGCTTCGCTCGGCGACATCCTCGGCGAAGCCCTCAAGGCTCGCGGCTGATCCCGGCCTGGCGGGGGCCATGCGGCCCCTGCCAACCGAGAAACCGAAAAGGCCCGCCTGGCACCACGCCGGGCGGGTTTTTTCATGCGGTGGCGTTTTCCAGGCGCTCGGCCTACATTCGATGCGTCATCCCATGGGCACCCCGCATTCCGTTCGCCCTGAGCTTGTCGAAGGGCTGTTTACACGTCAGCGCTGCGCCTCGCGTCCTTCGACAAGCTCAGGACGAGCGGAGCATGGCGCAAAAACATCCCACCTAGATCTCGAGAATTGGCCACGCGCATGCCCTCACCCACCCAGCCCCATCCCGGCCGCGCCCAGCGCCTGCGCGAGGCGACGCGCGATGTGCATGCGGCGCTGGATGCGGCGCTGATGGCGCGGGAAAGTTTTGCCAGCCGCGAAGGCTATGCCAGCTTCCTGGCGATGCAGCTGGGCTTTCACCGCACGGTCGCCCCGCTTTATGCCGATGCCGCGCTGCAGGCTGCCCTGCCCGGCCTGGCACAACGCTGCCGGCTGCCGCTGGTCATCCAGGACATGGCCGATCTGGGCCTTGATGCGCCCTCCCCTCCACTGCCGGCCCCGCCGCAGCCCAAGCTCGGCGCCGCGCTGGGATGGCTCTATGTGGCCGAAGGATCGAACCTGGGCGCGGCAGTGCTGCGCAAGCTGGTCATACGCATCGGCCTCTCCGACACATTCGGCGCCCGCCACCTGGCGCCGTGGGGCGATGGACCGGCCGCGCATTGGCGCGATTTTACCGACGCGCTCGATGCCGTGCCGCTTGATGCCGGGCAGGAAGCCGAGGCGATTGCCGGGGCGCGCCAGGCCTTTGCCCATGTCGCGCGGCTGGCCCGCATCGACTGAGCAGTGTCACCACGCCGGTTAACCGCCGTTTGCCGTCTTTTGCTTTGCAGCATTTCCGCTATGAGGGAACGCGAGGAGCGAGGGCGATGATCGAAGTTCACCAGTTTCCCTGCCTGTCTGACAACTATGGCTACCTCGTGCATGACAGCGCGAGCGGCGAAACCGTGTGCATCGATACCCCCGATGCCGATCGCTACCTGGCCGAGGCAGCTGCGCGCGGCTGGCAGATCACGCAGATCTGGAACACCCACTGGCATGCCGATCATGCCGGCGGCAACGCGGCGATCAAGGCCGCCACTGGCTGCACGATCAGCGCGCCGGCGCAGGAAACCACCAAGATCGCGGGCGTCGACCGCGCCGTCGATGGCGGCGACACCGTGCGCCTGGGCGATCATGTGGTGCAGGTGCTGGCCGTGGGTGGGCACACGCTGGGCCATGTCGCCTATCACCTGCCCGATGCCGGCCTGGCCTTTGTCGGTGACGCGCTGTTCGCGCTGGGCTGCGGGCGCATGTTCGAAGGCCCCCCGCCGCAGTTCTGGGCCAGCCTTGCCCGCCTCAAGGCGCTGCCGGCCGAAACGTTGGTTTACTGCGCCCACGAATATACCGCCAGCAACGCCCGCTTTGCCGTGCATGCCGATCCCGACAATGCCGCGCTGGCCGACTATGCGCAGGACGTCACGGCGCGGCGCGCGCAGGGCCTGCCAACCGTGCCCACGCCGCTGGCGCGCGAGCTGGCCACCAACCCCTTCCTGCGCGCAGACGATCCCGTCCTGCAATCCCGCTGGGGCGGCGGCGATGCCGTTGCCACCTTTGCCGCCCTGCGCGCGGCCAAGGACAGCTTCCGCTGACCGTTGCACGCGAAAGAGACCTTGATCCATGGCCGAAAAGCGCCTCACCCGTGTAACCAGTTTCGACGTTGCCGAAGCGGCCGGCGTCAGCCAGTCCACCGTCAGCCGCGCGCTGGCCGGTGACCCGTCGATCAGCGCGCCGACCCGCCAGCGGGTGATGGAAGCGGCGCGCAAGCTCAACTATCAGGTGGACGAGAACGCCGCGCGCCTGCGCCGGGGCAAGACCGGCACGCTGGCCGTGGTCATGGTCTGCCGCCCGGGGCAGGATCGCAAGGATCTCAATCCCTTCTACTATGCCCTGCTGGGCAGCACCTGCGCCGCCGCCGCCGCGCGCGGGTTCGAGGTGCTGGTGGCGTTTCAGGACAGCCCGGAAAATTTCTGGGGCCATTACCAGGAACGCCGCAAGGCCGACGGCATGATCGTGATCGGCACCAGCGAAAACACCGCAGCGTGGGACTATTTCGGCGCCCTGCCGCAGGGCAGCCACTGGGTGTGCTGGGGCGCGACGCAGGACGATTTCCCCTGGGTGCGCAGTGACAACCACGCCGGGGCAACGCTGGCCACGCGCCACATGCTGGTGCGCGGCTATCGCCATATCGTGTGCCTGGGTTCGGAAACCTCGCCACAGCGGCAGTTCAAGGAACGCTATGACGGCTATGCCGCGGCGATGGAAAGCGCCGGGCTGGAACCAGTGCTCCAGCGCATCGAGCGTGGCCTGCCGCGCGAAGAGCAAGGCCGCCGCGCTGCCGTGGCCTTGATCGAAAGCGGCCGCCCGTTCGATGCGATCTTTGGCGTCAGCGACGAGATTGCGCTGGGCGCGCTCAAGGAACTGGCCGGGCGCGGGCTGGTCGTGCCCGATCAGATCGGCATCGTCGGGTTCGATGGCGTGCGTGCCGGTGCCTGGTCCACCCCGCCGCTCACCACCGTGGAATCCGATTTCGAAGTGGCCGGCTCGCTGCTGGTCGATCGCCTGCTGGCGATGATTTCGGGCGAGACGGCGACGGCGCGGCGCGTGCCGGTGCGCCTGGTCGTGCGCGGCTCAACCCGGCCCTGAGCAGCCCGATGACAGGGCCGTCGCCGCTTGATCGCATCGACCTCAGGATCGTGGAAGAGCTGCGTGTCGACGGGCGGCTGAGCATCAACGAACTCGCGCGCCGCGTGGGCTTGAGCAAGACGCCATGCCAGGCCCGGCTCAAGCGGCTGATGGCCGATGGGGTGATCCGTGGCTTTCGCGCCGTGGTCGATCCGCACAAGCTGGGCCTGGCGCATATCGCGTTTACCCAGGTGAAGCTGTCAGACACCCGCGAAAAGGCGCTCGACGCGTTCCGCCGCGCCGTCCTCCAGGTGGAGGAGGTGGAGGAATGCCACATGATCGCCAGCCATTTCGATTATCTGCTGAAAATCCGCACGGCCGATATCCTGGCCTATCGCCGCGTGCTGGGAGAGCGGATTTCGAGCCTGCCCAACGTGGCGAGCACATCAACCTATGTGGCGATGGAAACGATCATCGAGCACGGCGCTTAGGAAAAAGCGGGACCCCGGGTCGAGCCCGGGGTGACGTACATTCTTGACCTGTTGGACTTTTCGTCACCCCGGACTTGATCCGGGGTCCCGCTTCTGCGCCATCACGCCAGCACCGCATCCCCAGCCACCGCGCGCGGCACTGGCCGCCGCGCGAGGGCCACCACCAGCGCCACGGCTAGGCCGATCAGAGCCTGCCCGGCAAAATTGGGCACGAAGCTGCCCATCGTATCGTGCAGGTGGCCGCCGATGCTGGGCCCGATCGCGGCCGAGGTGGAAACCACGGTCATCACCGAATAAAGCTCCAGCGCGGCGCGCCCGCCGAACCAGCCGCGCAGCAACAGGGCCGTGCCCACGGTCGAAACCCCGATGCCGATGCCGAACGTCACCGCGAAAAAGCCCAGCGCGGCAGTGCCCAGCGGCAGGATCAGCGCGAGCGAGGAAAATGCCGATCCCACCAGCGCCACAACAGTAAGTGCGCGGGCATCGACCCGCTGACCGGCAAAACCGGCAAGCGCCGCTGCCACGGC
>NZ_KE148334.1:37908-49370 GCF_000410615.1 Novosphingobium sp. B-7
AGGCCGCCGCCGAAATGAACCCGGTGGCCACGCCCGGCGCCACGCGGTGTTCGAGCATGTGCTGATAGGCAAAGCTGTGCACGGTGGTGTTGATCAACAGGCACGCAGTATAGGCCAGCACCACGATCCAGAACTGCCATGAAGCGAGCGCCGCGCGCGCCGTCCAGCCTTCGGGCGGAGGCGGCGCTTCATCGGCCGGGCCATGGACCACGCCTACGCGGCGTTCATAGCGGCCGCACACCGCCGCCGCGAACAGCCCGAGCACCAGTGCGCCGGCGGCGCAGGCCAGCCAATAGAGGCGCCAGCTGCCGGTGGCCGAATGGATCGCGAAGAAGGTGATCGGCCCGGCCACCGCCCCCAGGTTGCCAGCGGTAAAATAGAGGCCGATGGCTGTGGAGCGCTTGCGGTCAAAGGCATTGCCAATGGCATCGACCGCCGCGATCGAACCGCAAAAGCAGAAGCCCAGCCCCAAGAGCAGCGTGGCGAGCAGATACATCCACACGCCCTGCATCCAAGCCAGCGCGGCAAATCCGGCAATAAGCTGCACCATGCCGATCAGCAGCGTAACCGCCACGCCATGGCGGCGGATGACAGCCGCCGGCAGCATCGAGGCCGCCCCGCAGGCAATCCCCAGCACGGTAAAGCCCATCCCCGCCTGCGCCCAGGTAAAGTGCAGATCAGCCACGATCATCGGCAGAACCTGGCCCAACGAATTGAACGTGGAAGCCATCAACAGAAAATAGAGCGCGGCAAACGCGCCCAGAATGACGATACGCATCGGCTTGGTGCCCTTGGTGATACCCGTGCCCGGCTGGGTTGCCCGACCCGACATGGTCAAGCCACCGGCCAGGCGCAAGGGATCGTCTTGCCGGCCCGCGCGATCAGGCCCGGCGCGGCATCCTGAATCTGGGCATAGAGCGCTTCTTCATCCACGTTCGTCATCCGATAATTGTCGACCAGGTGCTGCCCGTCCACCCACACGCTGTGCACGCCGCGTCCATCGGCCGACCAGACGAGCTGGTTGATCACGTTGAGCAGCGGCGTCCATTCCGGGCGGTTGCGATCGTGCGCTACGAAATCGGCCTTCATGCCCGGCACCAAGGCGCCGACCGTTCCAGCCAGGCCCGCCGCCGCCGCGCCATGCAGCGTGGCGCATTCCAGCACGGCATGCGCGGGGAACAGATCGCCATCGCGCCGCGCATCCTTGAACAGGCCGGCGAGCAGATACATCGCGCGCATCAGATCGGCGATATTGCCGTTGTTGTTGCCATCGGTGCCCAGTTGGATCGGCACGCCCGCCGCCTGCATTTCCGGGAACTTGCCATGGCTGGTCACGCCATAGCCGCCCTTCATCGCGGTGAGCGGGCAATGCGTCACCCGCATGCCGCTGCGCGCCACGGCTGCTACCTCGGCATCATCCAGGTGGATCATGTGCGTGAGCGAAAGATGATCGCCCAACGCGCCCAGTTCTTCCAGATGGAGCAAGGCGCGCTTGCCGGTGGTGGCAAGGTAATAGTCGGGATCGGCCGGGTCGGCGCTCATGTGCGCGGTGATGCCCAGGCCGCGTTCGCGCACCATGGCCGTCGCCGCGCGCCACAGATCGTCGGTGGCGGTATTGTGTCCGACCAGACAGCCCCAGGCCGCCAGGCGCTTGTCATCGGCCACCGGCCAGCGATCCAGTTGGCTTTCGAGCCGGGCGATGGCATCGCGCGTCAGCGTGGGCTGATCGTCCGTGGGCGCAAAGGCGCGATCCTGAATCCATTGCCCCAGCCGGCCGCGAATGCCCACGGCGTCGACCGCCTCCATCACGGCGGGCAGATCGAGGATCGTCCCGGCCTCGATGAACGTTGTCACTCCGTTCTTGAGCATTTCCACCGATGCCAGCGTCGCCGCCAGCTGTTCCTCGGCCGGGGTCTGCGCCATGTAGGTGGGGATCAGCCAATCGAAAACATTGGTGCGCCAATCGGTATCATCGGGCACATAGCCGCGGGTGATCGGCTCGCCAGTGATGTGCACGTGGCAATTGACCAGCCCCGGCGTCAGCACGAAGCGGCTGCCGTCGATCACGTCGCGCGCGGTAACCTGGGCCATGACCTGCGCGGTCGGGCCCACCGCCACGATGCGATCGCCCGCCACGGCTAGCGCGCCATCGCGCCAGATCTGCCGCGCGGCGTCCATCGTCACGATCCACGCGTTGCGGATCACGAAATCGGCGGCGATGGGGCCGTCCCCGTCCAGGCTCATGCCCGCCATGCCTCGATCACGGCGGCGCTGGTCGTCAGCAGCGAGCAATGCTGCGCCATGGCCTTGAGCGCGTGCACATGCAGATCAGGCTCGGCCGCAGCGCAGGCATCGGACACCACGAAGGTGTGGTAATTGTGATGAAACGCATCGCGCGTGGTGGAATCGACGCAGCAGTCGGTGGTCAGTCCGGTCATCACCAGGGTATCGATGCCGCGCGCGCGCAGTTTCATATCGAGGTCGGTGCCGTGGAAACTGGAATAGGCCAGCTTGGCAATCTCGATATCGCCTGGTCGGGGCGCCACGCGCCAGTAATCCTCGCCGCCGCTGCCGATCCGGCAGATTGCCTCGCCGCCAGGAGAGCCGCGCCTGGCCATCCAGGTTTTCAGCGCTTGGCTGTCGCTTTCCGGCCGGGTCATCACGCGCATGAAGGCCACGGTGACGCCAGCGGCGCGGGCCGCGGCGACCAGTTGCTCAATGCGGTCGACCGCCTTGTCGGATTCGGTCATGTCTGCGCCATAGCCAGCCACCACGCCATGCGGCGCGGCGAAATCGACCTGCACATCGACCACCACCAGCGCGGTGCGCGCCGGCGCGATCATCGCGCCGGGCTGGGCCACATGCGGCAAGGCGGTGGTCGGATCGATCACGGTCTGGGCTGCCGCCTCAGGCATCGATCGCCTCCTTGATCTTGCCGGGGAACCGCGCGCGCAGCACCGGCAGGATCTTTTCGGCGAAGACCGGCAGCATCGTCAGGTAATCGGGGAAGATCAGCATCAGCCCATCAAGCGCGGTCTTTTCAAAGATTTCGGTCAACTGCGCGAGCACCGTCTCGGCCGAGCCAGCCACATGTGGGGCCATCAGCGCCGAGCGCGCCTTGCGGGTGAAATCGTTCTCCTTGCCGATCTCGGCGTCGAGCATGCCATAGGCGCGCATCATGCCCCACAGCGTCTCTTCATCCAGCCCGTCGCGATAGGATTGCACCATCGCCTCGGCCTCTGCATCGGTTTCGCCAATGACCAGGATCATCATCGAATACGTGCGGATGGCGTGGCCCAGTTCCAGCGCGCCGGCCTTGGCCTTGTGCGTGTTGGCAATCAGCTCTTCCAGGTTGTTGCCCGCCAGGAACAGCGCGTCCATGTGCTCGGCAGTAAAGCGCACGCCGGCCTTGGACGTGCCGGCGCAGACCAGGAACGGCCGCTGCTGCGGCTTGGGCCACGACGTGCAATCGTCCAGCGTGAAATACTTGCCATGGGCGGTGACCCGGTCTTCGCTCCACAGCCGCTTGATATTCTCGATCCACTCGGTGGCCAGAACATAGCGCTCGTCATGGTCGACGCCTTCGGGCCAGGCACCCATCTGGGCAAATTCGCCCTTGTAGGCGCCGGTCACCACGTTGAGCCCGGCGCGGCCCCCGCTGATCTGATCGAGCGTGGCAATCATCTTGGCCGCCACGGCCGGGTTTTGCAGCAGGGTGTGGATCGTCGCCCAGACCTTCACCCGGCTGGTCGCCTGGGCCAGGCCGGCCATCATCAGCGGGCTGTCGAGCGAGGATTCCCAGTGCTGGATCTCGCCGCCATAGCCTTTGAACTTGGCCATCGCCATGATGAAGTCCAGCCCCATGGCATCGGCCAGCTTGGCCACTTCCAGGTTATAGCCATAGGAGCCGTCGAGCCGCGGCGAATTCTTTGAAATGATCCAGCCGCCGTTGGCCATCGGCATGAAGATGCCGATGTCGCGCCCGCCGCTGTCGGAAGGAAGGCCGAAATGCGCAACCGTGGTAGTGGGTTCGGTCATGGCTGGTCCGTGATTTTGCAGTGATGAACAGGATGTGTGGCGCGGGTTGGGATCACGGGCAAGCTAGGGCGGCTTGGCCCGCGCATCTTGTCACCACGCGCACGAAGGTTTGTGCAGCGCACGAACTGCCACGCTGGCGCACAAATCCATGCGCGCCACGGCAAGACGCCACGTGTCCGACTACATAAATCTTAAACCAGGCGGCATCCCAGAGGCCACCTCGTCACCCCGGGCTTGACCCGGGGTCCCGCTTCTTCTGCGAAAGTCCACGGAAAGCGGGACCCCGGATCAAGTCCGGGGTGACGAACCGAAGAGATCAACGAATTCACCTCAGCACAAGGAACGCAAGCGCATGGCAAACTGGTTCATCACCGGCGTCAGTTCGGGCCTGGGTCTGGCCCTGGCCCGCGCCGCGCTGGGGCGTGGCGATGCCGTGGTAGGCACGGTGCGCGCGCAGGCCGACGCGGAAATGTTCACTGCCCTTGCCCCCGGCCGCGCCCATGCGATGAAGCTGGACGTGACCGACGAAGCCGCCGTGCAGGTGGTGATCCGCACCGCGCAAGGACTGGTTGGCCCGCTTGATTACGTGGTCAACAACGCTGGGCGCGGCTTTACCGGCGCGGTGGAGGAAACCAGCCTGGCCGATGCGCGCGCGCTGTTCGATGTCAACGTGTTCGGCCCGATGGCGGTGATCAAGGCCGCGCTTCCCGCCATGCGCGCCCGCCGCGCCGGGCACATCGTCAACATCACCTCGGTTTCGGGCCTGGCGGCCTGGCATGGCACGGCGATCTATGGCGCCACCAAGTTTGCGCTGGAATGCATCGGCCGCACCCTCGCGCAGGAAGTGGCCCCGTTGGGCATCAAGGTGACCAACGTCGCGCCCGGCGGATTGCGCACCGCCTTTTCCGCCGAACGCCTGCCCGGCGCCGATCCAGTCATCGCCGATTATGCCGGCACGGCCCACCTGGCGCGCCAGATCCTGCAGGACAAGCACGGCAACGAGCCGGGATGCCCCACGCTGGCCGCGCAAGCAATCCTGGCCGCGCTGGATGAGCCCGAGCCACCGCTGGTGCTGCTGCTGGGTGACGACGCGCTGCACTATGCCGAACACGAACTGGGTCACCTGGCTGGGCAATTCGATCGCTGGCAGGGCTATACGCTGGCGATTGCGGCGGAGCCGGTGCTGACCCCCTGATCGAGCGGGTATCGCAACGTTGTGACGGCAAATAGCGGGACCCCGGATCAAGTCCGGGGAGACGATGCCTGAAAGAATGTCTTTCCACGTCACCCCGGACTTGATCCGGGGTCCCGCTTCCTTGGCGCGCACCGCAACCCGCGATCAGCTGGTGAACAGCGCCTTGCGGATCACCGCATGCACGCCCCAGTTCCCATTGGCGACTTGGCTGATCCCGAAATCCACGCCGACCGAGAGCAGCGAGATCGCCTCGTCCTCGGTCAGGTCGCGGATGGTCATCAGGAAGCGCCGCGCCTTGCGGAAAGCGTCGCGCATCGCGGCATCGATCGATGATCGCTTGTAAACCTCGCTCTGCGCCTTGCCGCCCAGATCGCGCAGGTAATCGGGGTTGGAAAAGCCCAGGATCACGTATTCGGTGGGCGTCTCGATCATGGGATAATCCAGTTCGCGCACGTGGGCCGGCGCGCCCTTGGCCTTGTGCAGGATCACCTGGATCACGGCGGTCATCGAGCATTCGATCGCCGTGCCGCACAGTTCGCCATCACCCTGGCTGGCGTGGGGATCGCCCAGCGACAAGAGGCCGCCGG
This sequence comes from Novosphingobium sp. B-7, assembly GCF_000410615.1. Classification (NCBI taxonomy): domain Bacteria; kingdom Pseudomonadati; phylum Pseudomonadota; class Alphaproteobacteria; order Sphingomonadales; family Sphingomonadaceae; genus Novosphingobium; species Novosphingobium sp. B-7. The sequence continues at coordinate 43,729 of NZ_KE148334.1, forward strand.
GCACCGCCACGGGCAGGAACACACTCGCCCCCGGCCCCAGGCGCCAGTTGTCGATATTGCCACCGAAATTGGCCGGCGGCACCGAATCGACCAGGTCGGCATGCGCCGGCGCCAGCGCCACCACGCCGAAATGCGGCCGCACCGGTATCTCGATATCGCGCAGCACGTTGAAGTTCTTTTCGATCGTTTCGGGGTCGACCGGCACACCGGGGTAATCGTACATCGGGTGGATCACGCCCGAGGGGTCTTTCTGCGGCGTCCAACGATAGTTGTAGACCGCGTGCGCCAGCGGCAGCCCGGCGCCCTTTTCGATCTCGTAGATGGTGATCACTTCGCGCGGTTTCGGCTCCGTGATCAGTTCGGCATAGTGAAAACCCCAATAGGCGGCCACATTGCTGCCGAATGCGCGGCCAGCAAAGCGCGGATTGCGGCTGGGGCGCGGATCGATATCGAGGATGCGCACCTGCACCACGTCACCCGGCTCTGCCCCGGAAATGGCGATCGGGCCGGTGCAGATATGCACGCCAAAGCCCTCGCCCGGCCCGCGTCCCAGCACCGAGGCATCGAGCGGCCCGGCCCCGCGCCGATCCACCACCTTGCCCTCGGCGGTCCAGCGATAGACTGCCTCTGCCGCCGGGTCGCCATGGATCATGCGTTCGGCGTCATCGTTGGCGTGGTGGGTCAGGGTTTCCACCGTGACATAATCGCCCGAGCAGACTTCCAGCGCGGGTTTCAGATACTTGCTGAAATAGCCCCAGTGGATCGTATCGGGGCGCACCGGCAGCACATGGTGGCGCACGCCCGGCGCGGCATCGACCTGCACGTCCTCGACCAGGCCATCGGCCTCTACCGCCGGATCGAGGGTGGTGGCGGCAGGCGCTTCCTCGCGTTCTTCGGGACGGGCATCCTTTTGCGCGCTGGGCCGCCCGCGCCGGGGTGCCTCGATCGCCTCGTCCGGCAGGGCCCCGACCTTGCGGTATTCGCGCGGGCTCATGCCATAGCGTTCGCGGAATGCGCGGCTGAAGCTGGCGCTGTCGTTGAACCCCCACTGAAAGAGGATTTCGGAAATGGAGCGCTGCGCGTGCAGCGGGCTGCCCAGGTCAAGCCGGCAGCGTTCCAGCCGGCGGAATTTCACGAACTGGCTAAAGCTTTCGCCGGCGCTTTCGAACAGTTTCTGCAGATAGCGCGGGGAAATGCGGTGCTCTGCCGCGATCTGGTGGATCGACAGATTGGGATCGGACAGGCGCATTTCGATCGACTGGAACACCCGCTCCAGGATCGCCGCGCGCGCACCGGCCGCGCCGCCCAGTTCCTTGACCGGCGCCTTGTCGAGCAATGTCGCGGCGATGAATTCGGGCAGCGCCAGTTCGACCGGGCGGATCTGGTCATCGGACACATCGACGATGGTATCGGCGACCGAGCGCAGCAGCGCCGACAGCATGCGGCCGATCGCCTCGTCGGCAATCAGGTTGCTGATCTGCGATGGCAGGGCCGAGCGCGAGCGCAGCGCAGGCAGCGCGTGTGGCACCTTGACCAGCAGAAAGCGGTGTTCGCCGTTCAGGTCGATCTGCGTGCGAGCAGAGCCACCACCATAGAGAATGTCCCCTTCGGACAGCTCGATCGCGGTGGTGCCCTGCGTCGCGCCAAGGCGTCCTTCGAGCAGCAGCACCAGCCAGAAACTGGGCGCATCCTGGGCCATGTCGATCGCCAGGCGCTGGCCATTGCCGGTCACGCGCACGAACTGGATGCCCTGGCCGCTGGTGAAGCTTACCAGCTCGCCATAGAGTTCCTCAGCGGTGCCAAGCACTTCGAGGCTGACACGCTGCAGCGCAAAACGCCACGCGTCCTGGCGCTGCTCGCGCGGGTAGGCATTGGTGGTAAAGCGCAACGGCTTGCCCCCTAGGTTGAGCGACCCTGATGACGGCGCGGCTTATGGTTGCCGGCCTGGCAACCACCTTACGCCATCTGTGATGACACGCAATGCTGCACCGCAAACAAAACGTACCCCGGATCGGGTCAGGCCTGGGTCATTTCCCGGGCTGCCAGGCGCTGGTGGGTGGCGCGATAGCGGTGCACCAGCCACTTGTTGAACTGGCCTTGGGCGCCTTCCTGCCAGGAATAGCGCCCGCGCGGGGCAAAGCGCGAGCGCAGGCCCTGCTGCACCAGTTCATCGACATGCAGGTCCTGCGCGATGATATGGCCCGAGGCGCGGATATTCATGTCGAGCTTGTGATCGAAGGCGGGGTCGGCCATCGCGCCCGGCGCAAACAGGAAGCCGGTGTCCATCTCCAGCGATTCCGGGCCATTGGGCCGCAGGATCAGATAGATCACCATGTCGCTCATCATCACCAGGCTGAGCGTGGGCGGGATATTGGCAAAGGTCATGCGCATGCGCGCTTCGTCAGACAGGCCGGGGAACACCGGCAGCACCGCCTTTTGCGTGGCGTTGAAGCTGGCATCGGCGTGCAGCGTGCCGTTGAAACGCAGAAAGCCGCCATCGGCCGGGTCGCTATCGGGAAACACCGCCAGGCCCGATGGCACGAAATCGTGCAACGGGCCGTGGTGCAGCCGGCTGGCATGATAGCCATCGTTGTTGTTTTCGAACATGACCTTCCAGTTCCACGGCAGCGTGGGTGCCGGATCGGGGCGCGGCCCTTCGGCCCCGGCCAGGTCATAGCCGGCAATGGCCTCGGCCACCGCCGTCAGGCGCGGCGCCAGCGGGGCGGCATCGGCATCAAAGTTGATGAAGATGAAGCCGTTCCACAGTTCCACCTTGAACGTCGGCAGGCTGTACTGCGCCTTGTCGAAATTGCAGGTCTTGCTCATCGCCGGGGCGGCGACCAGCTTGCCATCCAGGTTATAGCTCCAGTGGTGATAGGGGCACAGGAAACCGCGTGCATTGCCGTGCCCTTCGGCCACCAGCATGGCGCGGTGCTGGCACACGGCCGACATCGCGCGGATTTCCCCATCCAGCGTGCGCGATACCAGGATCGGCTCGCCAATCACGCGGGTGGAGAAATAGTCGCCCGGCTTGGCCACCCAATCGGCGCGGCCCACGCATAGCCATTCGTGGTTGTAGAGCGCCTCTTTCTCGAACGCATAGAATTCCGCGCTGGTATAGCACTCGGGCGGCAGGGTCTCCGCCTCGGCGAGGTCGGTCGCCGAACTCTCAAGCGAGCGGATGAAGCTGTCGGTAACGAGGGTCACGGGCGCAAACTCCTGAAACGGGCTGGATCGAAGCTCTGTTTAGCGGTGTCGCAGGCCGCTGGTCTTGAGCCGGGCAGCACGAATTGTTGAGCGTGGGGTGCTGCGCAGTCTGCGCCAAGCCATGCTGCGCCGCAACAATAATGAAGAACACAATTGGCGGGGGATTTGCGTCCCCCGCCGCCGCCGTCATTCGCGGGTAAAGTCTGCCGGCACCTGCGGATCGGCCCCGGCCTTGCCCCACAGCAGGATCTCGTTACCCCACGGGTCCTGGAAGGCATGGTTATAGCCGTTGAACGTGGACCAATAGTGATTGCGCCACAGGATCGTGGCACCGCGTTCCTCCGCCGCGGCCAGGATGCGATCGGCGCTGTCATCGTCGCTGATCAGGATCCAGATGCGCGGCTTGCGCCCGTCGCTCGCCAGATCGCGCGGGGCAACACCGGCCGGTTCTGGGTGCGGCCGGGCATTGGCCGCCGCAAAGATGCCCAGGTGCAAGTTGCCGATCGCGCTGTCGCTGCCATCGGGGTTCTTGAACTGCCCGCCCGGCACCATGCGGTGATACACCCCGGCCGGCTTTTCATCGTTCTGCCAGCCGAACACCTCGGCATAGAATCGGGCTGCGGCGGCCGGGTCATCGGCAGGCATATCAACGAAAATCAGGGTGTTGGGCATTGGCAGCGCCTTTCCTTGGCCAGCAGGGTCAATAGCCACCTTGTGGCAAGGCGCGGCCCCGCCCGGCTTGGACCTGCGCGCACCGATTGTTGATCCGTGCGCGGCGCGGCCAAGTCATAGGGCGCGCGCAAACAAGACCGCAGCGCAGCATTGGCCCGACAACCAAGGCGTCCTGATACCCATCGAAACGAGGCACACGCATGAGTTTGGTCTGCACCCACGGTCAGCAGCGGACGGCTACGGCGCCCGGCGCCCTGCACTATCTGAAAGCCACGCCCGAGACCGTGCACTGGGGCTATTTCTCGCCCACGATCAAGCCGGCTCTCACGATCAAGAGCGGCGATCTGGTGCATGCCGAAGCGATCACCCACCATGCCGGCGATGCGCCCGAACTGATGTTCGACGAAGGCGTGGAGCAGATCTTCACCCAGATCGATCCCACCACCCGCGCGCCGGGCGTGCACATCATGACCGGGCCGATCTTTGTCGAAGGCGCCGAGCCGGGAGACATGCTGGAGGTGCGCTATCTCCAGATGGTGCCACGCAACAACTATGGCTCCAACCTCGCGGCCAACTGGGGCCACCTCTATCAGGAGTTCGACGAGAAGGAGCGGGTGACGATCTACCAGCTCGATCCCACCACGCAAACCGCCAGCGCGCTTTATGCCTATGATTTTCCTGGGAAGTACCTTGTGCCTGGCACGATCACCAACTGCCCGGTGTGCGATCGCCAGCCCGCCTTGCCCGGCGTGACCATCCCGGCCCGCCCGCACCTGGGCACGGCCGGCGTGGCCCCGGCGGTGAACGAGCCGGTCAGCACGATTCCCCCCGGCCTGCATGGCGGCAATATCGACAACTGGCGCATCGGCGCCGGCGCGACGATGTATTACAAGTGCCAGGTCAAGGGCGGCCTCTTTTCCATCGGCGATCCGCATGTCAGCCAGGGCGATGGCGAAATTTCCGGCACGGCGATCGAAAGCTCGCTCAACTGCCTGTTCCAGATCATCCTGCGCAAGGACTTCGATTTCCCCTCGCCGCTGCTGGAAACGCCCAAGCACTGGATCGTCCACGGCTTTGGCGAAGACCTGGATGCGGCGATGAAGAACACCTCGCTCGACATGCTCCACCTGCTGAGCGAACAGGTCGGCCTGTCGAAGAACGATGCCTATTCGCTGATGAGCGTGGCCGCCGATTTCGGCGTGACCCAGGTGGTGGACGGTACGCTGGGCGTGCACGCGCGGATCAACCGCGACATGTTCCCCGCCAAGGGCGTGGCCAAAGACCCACAGTAAGCCCTGCCAAGGGTCGCACGGGAAGCGCCGGAGAGCCTTGGCTTTCCGGCGCTTTCTCGCATGTGGGTTTGGGCGCCGTGCCAACGCCCTTCGACAGGCTCAGGGCGAACGGGGAAGCAGGTTTATGAATACCGTTCGGGCTGAGCTTGTCGAAGCCCCCGCCCTTGCGCGACCTATCCAGCCAGGCCCGCGTCAACCTCCGCCCGCGTGGGCATCGAGGCGGCAGCACCCAGGCGCTGCACCGAGATTCCGGCCGCAACCACCGCCACAGCCAGCGCGTGGGCCATGGTTTCACCTTCCGCCAGCCGCGCGGCCAGCACGCCGCAGAACGTATCACCCGCGCCAGTCGTATCCACCACCGGCACGGCCCGCGCAGGCAGGCGGATCGTGCCGTCCGGCCCTTCAGCCAGCACGCCGGCCCCGCCAAGCGTGACGATCACCCACTGCCCCCCGCGCGCCATCAGCCGGCGG
>NZ_APCQ01000661.1:0-2413 GCF_000410615.1 Novosphingobium sp. B-7
GCGGTGGCGCTGGGCGCGGGGCTGGTGTGGAAGGGATGACGATGGGCGCATTGATGGTGCAGGGCACCGGGTCTGACGTGGGCAAATCGGTGCTGGTGGCGGGGCTGTGCCGCGCGCTTTCCAACCGGGGCCTGCGCGTCTTGCCGTTCAAGCCGCAGAACATGTCGAACAATGCCGCGGTCACCAGCGACGGCGGGGAAATCGGCCGGGCGCAGGCGCTGCAGGCCCTGGCCTGCCGTGCCGCGCCGCATACCGACATGAATCCGGTGCTGCTCAAGCCGCAGGCGGATCACACCTCGCAACTGGTGGTGCATGGCCGAGTGCGGGGCACGCTGGGCGGCGGCAATTTTCGCATGGGTCGCGCCGCGCTGCTGCCCGATGTCATGGCCAGTTGGCAGCGGTTGCGCGCCCAGGCCGATGTGGTGGTGGTGGAAGGGGCAGGCTCGCCCGCGGAAATCAACCTGCGCGCCGGTGATATTGCCAACATGGGCTTTGCCCGCGCGGCGCGGGTGCCGGTGGTCTTGGTCGGCGATATCGACCGGGGCGGGGTCATCGCCGCGCTGGTGGGTACGCGGGCCGTGCTCGATCCGGCTGACGCGGCGATGATCCGGGGCTTTGTCATCAACAAGTTCCGGGGTGATCCCGCGCTCTTTGCCGATGGCTATCAGCAAATTGCCGCGCTTTCGGGCTGGCGCGGGTTTGGCGTGGTGCCGTGGCTGGCGGAAAGCGCGCGTTTGCCGAGCGAAGACGCCGTGGTGCTGGAACGCCATGCCCCGTTGCGCGCGGGCGCGCTGCGCATTGCCTGCCCGATCCTGCCGCGCATTGCCAATTTCGATGATCTCGATCCGCTGAAAGGCGAAAGCGGCGTGGAACTGGTGATGGTGCCGCCGGGCCAGCCGATCCCGGCCGATTGCGCGCTGATCGTGCTGCCGGGATCGAAGGCCACGCTGGCCGACCTCGCTGCATTGCGTGCGCAAGGCTGGGATATCGACATTCTGGCTCATCACCGCCGTGGCGGGCGCATCCTGGGCATTTGCGGGGGATACCAGATGCTGGGCAAGACCGTGGTCGATCCCCATGGCATCGAGGGGCCAGCGGGCGAAATGGCCGGGCTGGGCCTGCTCGACGTGGCCACCGTGCTCACCCCGCACAAGGCGCTGCGCCAGGTGGCAGGGCAGGCGCTGGGCCAGGCGTTTGCCGGGTTCGAGATGCACATGGGCCATACCGAAGGCCCCGATTGCGCGCGGCCCTTTGCTCTGCTCGATGGTGACAGGCCCGATGGCGCGATCGACATGAGCGGCCAGGTGATGGGCAGCTATGTGCATGGCGCGCTGGGCGGGCCGGCGCTGCGCGGGGCGCTGCTCGGCTGGATCGGCGGAGTATCCGATGGGGCCAACCATTCTGCGGTGGTCGACGCCGCACTCGATGCGATTGCCGCCCGGTTGGAACAGCATCTCGATATCGACGGCCTCTTGGCCCTGGCGCGCGAGGCTGGCGATGCCTAGTCTGTTCGTGATCGGCGGGGCGCGATCGGGCAAGAGCCGCTATGCCCAGCAGCGTGCCGAGGATAGCGGCCTGGCGCCGCGCTACATCGCCACGGCCCAGGCCTTTGACGCGGAAATGACCGCGCGCATCGCCCGCCACCGGGCAGAGCGCGATGCTCGCTGGCAAACCGTCGATGCGCCGCTCGACCTGCCCCACGCGATCGCCACCCATGCCGCGCCCGATCGCGTGCTGCTGGTCGATTGCCTAACCCTGTGGCTCAGCAACCTGATGCTGGCCGAACGCGACATGGCCGCCGCGCTCGACGATCTGGACCAGGCCGTGGCCGGGGCGGCGGGCCTGGTCATCCTGGTCAGCAACGAAGTGGGCCAGGGCATCGTGCCCGACAATGCCCTGGCCCGGCGTTTTCGCGACGAGGCGGGCTGGGCCAACCAGCGCATGGCGGCGGTGTGTGACGAGGCCGTGCTGGTCTGCGCCGGGCTGCCGCTGAAGTTGAAATAGAACGCGGCAAAAGCCCCATCCTCTTTGGGGGGGGTGGGGGTGGTGGAAACCTTGCGCCAGGCCTCGCCCCACCCCCCGACCCCCTCCTCTGAAGAGGATGGGGAGAAAGTGATCAGTTTTTGGCCAGCTCTTCGTCGAGCAGTTGCATCACGCGGGCTTCGTCGGGGAAGCCTTCGGCCACCCAGCGTGCCTCTACCGCGCGCAGGGTGCGGGCAACGTCTGGCCCGGCGCCGACGCCGCGTGCCACGATCTGCCCGCCCTTGAGCGGCAGGCGTGGCACGGTCCAGCCAGACAGGTCGGTAATATCGCGTCCGGCGAGCAGCAGGCGGTCGATCGCCTCGTCACGGCCCAGTTCATAGGCCATCGCGCGGGGCGGGCGCAGCGCATCGAGCGGGCCGCGCGCGGCGGC
>NZ_KE148335.1:0-20354 GCF_000410615.1 Novosphingobium sp. B-7
GAGGGCCAGTAATAGCTGCGCCAGAACACCACCCCCAGGCCCAGCACTGCCACCACCAGCAGGCCGGCCAGCCAGCTGATCAGGCGCGAGGGGGTCTTGGCCGGATCGCCCGCTTCGAACTGGTGGATCACGCGGGTTTCGGGCGCTGGCGCGCGCGCGCTCAGCTCGCGCCGCACCGCTTCGGCGATCGGCGCCTCGTCCAGGCCCACGGCCTTGGCATAGCTGCGCGCAAATCCGAGGGCATAGGGGCGACCGGGCAGGCTGTCATAATCGCCCGCCTCCAGCGCCTCGACATGGCGGGCAGTGATGCGGGTGCGCGCGGCAATATCTTTCAGCGAAAGGCCCTGCGCCTCGCGCGCGGCGCGCAAGGTGGCTCCCACGCCCGCCGGGGCGGCGGCGTCCGGCTGGGGGGAATGAAAATCTGACCCGATCGAGTCGGCCAAGGCGCGGCTCCCGTCTTCTCTGCTTGTTTTGCAACCCGGTGGCTTGATGAAAAGCCGGTAAAAGGGGATCGTTGCAATTGCGCGAAAGTCAACCGTTTTGCGGCGCGCAACCGGCCAAAACGGTCATGCGAACCCGATCAGTCGCAATCGATGCCCTGCGCGCTGGCCCACTGCGCCACCACGCTGCGCATGTCGGCATGCGGCTCGCGCAGCCAGCCGGCCATGGCATTGCGGATTTCGCCCAGATCAATCGTGCGGATCAGTTCCTTGATCGGCCCGACTGCCGCCGGCGTGATCGACAGGCGGGTGATGCCCAGGCCCAGCAGCGCCAGGGCTTCCAGCCGCCGGCCGCCCATTTCGCCGCACACCGTCAAGGCCGTGCCATGGGGCGCCACATCGCGCACCACCCGCGCCAGGAAGCGCAGGATCGCGGGGCTGAGCCAGTCATAGCGTTCGGCCAGCTTGGGATGGGCCCGATCGGCGGCAAACAGGAACTGTGTAAGATCGTTGGTGCCGATCGACAGGAACGACAGGCGCGGCGCCAGCATATCGAGGCATTCGGCCAGCGCCGGCACTTCCAGCATGGCGCCATAGCGGATCGCCTCGGGCAGCACTTTCTTCTGCTTGCGCAGGAACGCCACCTGGCTTTCGAACACGGCCTTGGCCGCATCGAATTCCCACGGTTCGGTCACCATCGGGAACATCACGTTGAGCGTGCGCCCGGCCGCCGCCTCGATCAGCGCGCGCGCCTGGACCTTGAGCAGTCCGTCGCGCTCCAGCGCCACGCGCAGCGCGCGCCAGCCCATCGCCGGGTTTTCCTCGGTCTCGCCATCGTTGTGGCGCAGATAGGGCAGGACCTTGTCCCCGCCGATATCCACCGTGCGGAACACCACCGGGCGATCGCCGGCGGCATCGAGCACGTCGCGATAGAGCCGCTGCTGCCGCTCGCGCTGGGGCATCGTCGCGGAAACCAGGAACTGGAACTCGGTGCGGAACAGGCCGATACCATCAGCACCGGTCAGCGGCAGCATCGGCATGTCATCGCGCAGGCCGGCGTTGATCATCACCGTGATGCGCTGTCCGTCGCGCGTGATCGGCTCCACGTCGCGCATCGTGGCATAGTGGGCCTGCCGCTCGCGATTCTTGGCAAAGCGCGCCTCGAACGCCTCGATCAGGCTGGGCGCCGGGCGTACGTCGATCACGCCCTGGTCACCATCGAGCAGCAGGGTATCGCCTTCGCGCACCTTGCCGCGCAGCGCGCGCACGCGGCCGACCACGGGAATGCCCATGGCCCGCGCCACGATCACCACGTGCGCGGTGAGCGAGCCTTCTTCCAGGATCACCCCCTTCAAGCGGCGGCGATCGTATTCCAGCAGTTCGGCCGGACCCAGGTTGCGCGCGATCAGGATCGCATCGCCCTTCAGCCCCAGGCTGGCGGCGGTGCCCAGTTGCCCCGATACGATCCGCAGCAGGCGGTTCGACAGGTCTTCCAGATCGTGCATCCGGTCGGCCAGCAAGGGATCGTCGATCTGGCGCATGCGCATGCGGGTGCGCTGCTGCACGCGCTCGATCGCGGCTTCGGCGGTAAGGCCGGAATCGATCGCCTCGTTGATGCGGCGGCTCCAGCCTTCGTCATAGGCGAACATGCGATAGGTCTCGAGCACCTCCTCGTGCTCTCCGCCCACGCCGAATTCGGCCTGGCTGGCCATGCGGTCGATCTGCTCGCGCATCTTGTCGAACGCGCGATAGACCCGCTGGCGCTCGGCCTCGGTATCTTCGGCCACGACATGCTCGATCGTCACGCGTGGCTGGTGGAACACGGCCTGGCCCACCGCCAGGCCCTTCACCAGGGTCTGGCCCTTGAGGCGATCGGGCCCGGTCAGGTGGTCGGGCACGCCGGCCACGTCTTCATCGTCGATCAGTTCGGCATTGGCGATCAGCTCGGCCAGGACCATCGCGACGGTCTGCAGCGCCTCGATCTCCACCTCTTCATAGCGGCGCGGATCGACATGCTGCACGGCCACCACGCCCACGGCGCGCTGGCGGCGCACGATCGGCACGCCGGCAAACGAGTGGAAGCGTTCTTCCCCGGTTTCCGGGCGGAAGGCAAAGTCGGGATGCGCGGCTGCCTCGGCCAGGTTGAGCGTCTCGATGTTCTGGGCGATCGTGCCGACCAGGCCCTCGCCCACGGCCAGCCGCGTGACGTGAACCGCCGCCTGTTCCAGCCCGCGCGTGGCGAACAGTTCCAGCATCCCCTCGCGCAGCAAATAGATCGAGCAGACCTCGCTGTTGAGGTTTTCGCCGATTACATCGACGATGCGGTTGAGCTTGGCCTGCGCGCCGGATCGCGAGGCCATGACCTCGTGCAGCGAGGTGAGGATCGCGCGGGCAGAGGCGACGGCAGTCAACATGACCAAAGGCCTAGCGCAGCCCATGCCGTTTGCAAACGGGGCCTGCCGCCATTGCGGAAATATTCGTATGCAACTGTGCCGCGGCCGCCAGCGGCGCTCTGGGCAAAAGGCCGGTCCCCGTGGGGGAACCGGCCGTGTTTGTCAGGCGTGGCCGCCGCAATCGGCCGCTCACGCCTGTTACAATCCAGGGGTATTGATCGTTTCCAGGTTATGTTCGCTTGGTTGGTTGGTTCCGGCGCAAAGGGATCAGTGAATCAGCGCCAGTTCTTCCTTGATGCGCAACTTGCGCCGCTTGAGCTGCATGAGCAGGGCCACGTCGGGGGCTGGCCGTGCCATTTCCTCGGAAATCCGGCGTTCCAGGCCGGCGTGCTTTGTCTGCAAGGCGTTGATGTGCGTCGTTTCCATGCGTTGACCTCCTGAGGGGCGCGGGCCGGGATAGGCCGCTGCCCGGTCAAAACCCGTGCGAGAGACATTCCCGCGCGGCTGGCTCCGGTGTCTGCGGCTCCGATGCTTCTGTTCTGCGAGTCGCTGACAGTCGGTGCGTTGTCATGCTCCCACATTCGCCGTATCTTGCAAGTGGAACCGCGCCGGGTCGCACCGGCATCGCGTTCATGTGTAGAGGGCGATGACGAAATGTGCACCATCAACGGTCAACGGGTTTTCCAGCGGCCCCGCGCGCCGTTGGCCGGTGCGTGGTCGCCAGCGTGAGTCGGCAACCTGAACAACGCCAGGTGCAGATGGGAGGCGATGTGGCAGCTTGGGGTAGCAAGGTCGGTTTCGGGGAGTGGTTGGTGTGACCGAAGAGGAAATGCGCAAGCGGCTCGAAGCGCTGCGGCTCGAGCATCGCGACCTTGACGTGGCGATCGATGCGCTGAGCGCCAATGGCGTGGCCGACCAGCTGCAGGTGGCGCGCCTGAAAAAGCGCAAATTGCTGCTGCGCGATCAGATCAGCATGCTCGAAGACTATCTTATCCCTGATATTATCGCCTGATTTCAAACGATTGCATACCGTATTTACCGATTCCGCCTGCCGTGCAAAGCGTTCCGTATCGAGACAGCGGCAAAGCGGTGGCACTTGGCCACTGCCGGGGCATTGAGCCGGCGGGGCGATCGGCCTTAAAGCCGGCTTTGATCCATGGCCGGCGCATCCGCTCGGGCATGTTCGTACCCAGCAGGCCACCCATTCCGATCGCCACCATGCCCGTCACGCCCAGCGCCAATCCGCGCATCATCGAAGCGCTCTATGCAGGGGCGCGGGCGTTGGCCGATCGCGCGCGCGATGCGTTCGAGGCCTTGCGCCGCCAGCCGGCCAACGATGCGGCACCGCCAGCCGGCGGCAGCCTCGGCGCGGACGAAGACCTGGCGCATGTCCAGGCGAGCTGCGAGGCGCTGCGCACCACCACGCGGATCATGCATTGCCTGGCCTGGCTGCTCAACCACCGCGCCTGGTTCGCCGGCGAACTGACCGAGCTGCAACTGCGCCGCCACGGCCGCCTGATCGCCCATTTCCCGGCAAGCGACCCGGCCTGCATTATCCACCTGACCCTGGCAGCACAGGCGGTAGTGCACGAGAGCGAACGGCTTTATCAGCGCATCACCCGGCTGGAACAGGCCTGGCAGCGCCAAGGCATGGCCAACGCCGCACCGCACGATCCTCTGACCGACCCACTGCCCGCAGCGCTGATCCACCTGCGCGAGCGGTTGGGCCTGGCGCTGGCCGAGGCGGGCTGAACCGACGCGCCACGTCGTGCCTTGCGCATGGGGGCGGCCGTCCCCATAGCACGGGGCATGGCCAGTTCCTCCCTTCCCGATCGTTCCACGTGGAACACCGGCATGGCCGCCCAGCTTGAACCGCTGGTGCGGCGGGTGCTGGCACCCAATCCATCGCCCTATACCTATACCGGCACGCAGACCTATATCGTCGGCGCCGGAAACGATGTGGCGGTGATCGATCCCGGCCCCGATGGCACCGGCGCGGCGGGCCATGCCGATACCAACGGCGAAGGCCATGTCGCGGCAATCGTGGCGGCGGTGGGCAGCGCCCGCATCGCCGCGATCGTGTGCACCCATACCCACCGCGACCACAGCCCTGCTTCACGCCCGCTGGCGGCATTGACTGGCGCACCGATCATCGGCTGCGCACCGCTGGCCCTGGAAGATGATGGCCCGCGCGCCGATGCGGCGTTCGACCCGGATTATCGCCCGGCCCGCGTGCTGGCCGAAGGCGAGGAACTGCGCGGCGATGGCTGGACCTTGCAGGCCGTGGCCACGCCCGGCCACACCAGCAACCACCTGTGCCTGGCCCTGGTGGAAAGCGGCGCGCTGTTCACCGGCGATCATGTCATGGGCTGGTCCACCAGCGTGGTCTCGCCGCCCGATGGCGACATGGCCGCCTACATGGCCTCGCTGCAAAAGCTGTATGACCGGCCGCAGGACCGCGTCTATTATCCCGCGCACGGTGATCCGATCGACAATCCGCACCAGTTCGTGCGTGGCATGCTGGGCCATCGCCGCCAGCGCGAGCGGCAGGTGCTGCGCGTGCTGGAAGGCGGGCTGCACAATATTCCCGCCATGGTGGCACAGATGTACAAGGGACTGGACCCGCGGCTGACCGGTGCCGCGGGCCGCTCGGTATTGGCGCATCTGCTCGATCTGGAACGCCAGGGCCGGGTTGTTCGTTCGGGGGAACAATGGACGACAGCACGCTGAATAGCCCGCCCCTGTCAGGGAACTCTCCCCAACCCGCGCCCACGGTAGTGGTGGCGCGGCGCAGCGCTCTGCCTTGGCTGCTGTTCGTGGCGGCACTGGCGCTGGCCGGGCTGTTTGCCTGGCTCCTGTGGAAACCACAGGACATCGGAGACCCGCTGGCCACCAGCCTGGTGGCGTTCGAGCGGCAGAACAGCCTGACGGTGTTTAGCGCCGAACTGGCCCCGGTGGTGTCGAGCGACGACAGCCGCCTGTTCGGCCTGGTGCAGTCAAAGCAGGTGGCGGTAATCCCGGCGCGCGTGGATTACACCATCGATCTTTCGCAGATGAACCGCGATCGCATGGCGTGGGATGCCACTAGCCAGACGCTGTCGGTGCGCCTGCCACCCCTGCGGTTGAGCCGACCCAACCTGGACGAGGCGCGCGCCCAATACCTGCGCGAAGGCGTGTGGATCACCCGCGCTGCGCAGGACAAGCTGACGCGCGACAACACCCGCCTGGCCGAACAGCTTGCCACCAACCAGGCTGCCAATCCCGTGCTGATGGGCCTGGCCCGCAGTGCCGCCAAGGATGCCGTGCGCCAGAACCTGGCCATTCCGCTCCAGGTAGCCGGCTATGGCAAAGTCACCGTCAACGTGACGATCGATGGGGATGCCCGCTAAGGCCCCTCGGCAAGATCCTCCCCATCCCCGATGGGGAGGTGGCAGGCCGCAGGCCTGACGGAGGGGCATTCCCCCAATCCTGGCTTGGCAACACGCGCCCGCGCCCCTAAGTCGCGGCGCAAGGAATCCGGGCGTGCCGCATTGCCCGGAAGCAGGAGCATCCCATGACGGCCCAGCCCACCAACTTGTCAGGCCTTGACCTGCGCGCGGAAATCGATCGCCTGCGCATCGAACGCAAGGCCGTGATCCTGGCGCACTATTACCAGAAGCCGGAAATCCAGGACCTGGCCGATTTCGTGGGCGATTCGCTGGAACTGTCGCGCAAGGCGGCAGCGACCGATGCCGAAGTCATCGCCTTTTGCGGCGTGCGCTTCATGGCCGAAACCGCCAAGATCCTCAGCCCCGAAAAGATCGTGGTGCTGCCCGACATGGACGCCGGGTGCAGCCTTGAGGATTCCTGCCCGCCCGATCAGTTTGCCGCCTTCCGCGCGCAGCATCCCGATCATATCGCGCTCACCTACATCAACTGCTCGACCGAGGTGAAAGCCCTGTCGGACGTGATCGTGACGTCATCGAGCGCCGAAACGATCCTCGCCAAGATCCCGCCAGAACAGAAGATCATCTTTGGGCCTGATCGGCACCTGGGCGGCTATCTCAACCGCAAGTTCGGGCGCGACATGCTGCTGTGGCCCGGCGTGTGCATCGTGCACGAAGCCTTCAGCGAAACCGAGCTGCTCAAGCTCAAGGCGCAGCATCCCGATGCGCCGATCGCCGCGCACCCGGAATGCCCGGCGCACATCGTCGATCATGCCGATTATGTCGGGTCGACCAGCGGCATCCTGAACTATGCCAAGGCGATGCCCGGCGACACGCTGATCGTGGCGACCGAGCCGCACATCATCCACCAGATGCAGCTGGCCATGCCCGGCAAGACATTCATCGGTGCGCCCGGTGCCGATGGCAACTGCAACTGCAATATCTGCCCCTACATGGCGCTCAACACGCTGGAAAAGCTCTACCTGGCGCTGCGCGACCTGACGCCACGGGTGGAAATCGAGGAAACCCTCCGGCTTGACGCCAAGAAGAGCCTGGATGCCATGCTGGCGATGGCCAGCGGCACTGTGGGCCAGGGCGATCTGGGCCGACCCTAAACTGCGCATTGAGCCGATGTGGCGCACGCCTTGACCTGCTGATCCGCGAAAGCCCGGGAGCCTTTATGGCCTTCCGGGCTTTTTCTTTGCCGGTTTCAAGAAAACCTGCCGCCGCCCTGCCCGTGCCCCCTTGCGCGGCGGAACGGTCGCGGCCAATATACGTTGCAAAGAAAAACCCATAATGCATTTCCAGCAAGAGGCCTGCATGACCGAGACTTCCAGCCAGCCCCACCACGCCGCGCTGTTCCAGCCGATCGATCTGGGCGCGATCCATGCGCCGAACCGCATTCTCATGGCCCCGCTCACCCGCGGCCGCGCCGGGCGCGATGGAGTGCCCACGCCGATCATGGCCACGTATTATCGCCAGCGCGCCAGCGCCGGCCTAATCATTTCCGAAGCCACCGGCATCAGCCGTGAAGGCCTGGGCTGGCCCTATGCCCCCGGCCTGTGGACTGACGCCCAGGTCGAAGCGTGGAAGCCGGTGACCGAAGCCGTGCACGAAGCCGGCGGACGCATCGTCGCGCAGCTGTGGCACATGGGCCGCGTCAGCCATCCCGATCTCAACGATGGCCAGCCGCCGGTCTCTGCCTCGGCCACGCGCGTGCCGGGCCATGTCCATACCTTCGAAGGCCGCAAGGACGCGGTCGAAGCGCGCCCGCTGCGCCTTGATGAAATGCCGCGCCTGCTCGATGACTATGCCCGCGCGGCCGAAAACGCCAAGAAGGCCGGGTTCGACGGGGTGCAGCTGCACGCCGCCAATGGCTATCTGATCGACCAGTTCCTGCGCGATTCGGCCAACCTGCGCACCGACGAATATGGCGGCAGCCCGGAAAACCGCGTGCGCCTGCTGCGCGAAGTGATGGAACGCCTGATCAGCGTGTGGGGGGCAGAGCGCGTCGGCGTGCGCCTTTCGCCCAACGGCGATTCGCAAGGGGTGGATGACAGCAACCCCGAGGCCGTGTTCGGCCTGGCCGCACAGGTTCTCGAAACGCTCAAGCCGGCCTTCGTCGAACTGCGCCAGCCCGGCCCGAACGGCACCTTTGGCGCCACCGACGTGCCGCAGCAGGATGGCCTGATCCGCAAGATCTATACCGGCCCGCTGGTGCTCAACAGCGATTACACCCCGCAGTCTGCCGCGTCCGACATTGCCTCCGGCCGCGCCGATGCGATCAGCTTTGGCCGCCCGTTCATTTCCAACCCGGACCTGCCCGCGCGCATCGCCAAGGACGCCCCGCTGGCGCCCAACCGCAACGTGCCCGAATCGTGGTACTTCCCCGTACCCGAAGGCTATGCCGACTATCCCACGCTGGCCGAAGAAACCGTCTGACGCGCCAATCACCCAGCGGCCAGGATCGGCGCGTTATTGCGCCGGTGCCTGGCTCTGGGCAGCGGGGGCAGGTGCTGCGGGCGCGGCTGTGCCGCCTGCAGCCCCTGCAGCATCGGGCGTGGGGCTTTCGGCCGCATCGCTCGATGCTGCCTGTGGCGCAGCGCCGCTGGCCTTGGCCTTGGGCGCGGGTTGCAACGGCGGAGTGCCGGTAGCGCCATCAAGATCGATCATCGCATCGCTGACACTGCTGGGCAGAACCTCGCCACCGGCGGCCTTGGCCGCGCCCTTTTCCGGTTCGCTGCCCTTCTGGCACCCGCCCAGGGCAAGCAGCAGGACGACCGCCGATAGGGAAAGCAGGGTCTTCATGGCTCCATCTCCACCGGAGGGCATGGCACGTCGAGCTTGGACAGGAACGCCGGCAGGCGCGCCAGCAATGCATCATCCCATTGCGCGCTGCTGACCGAACGGCCGAGGTCTTTCAGGCTGGTCACGCCAAACTCCTCGATCCCGCACGGCACGATCCCGCCGAAATGCGAAAGATCGGGCGACAGGTTCACCGAAAAGCCGTGCATCGTCACCCAGCGGCGAATGCGCACGCCGATCGCGCCGATCTTGGCCTCGCGCCCATCGGCCCCGGCGCACCAGATGCCGATGCGCCCTTCCGCGCGCCAGGCCTCGACGCCGAAATCGCCCAGCGTATCGATCACCCAGCCTTCCACGGCATGGACAAACCCGCGCACGTCGCGCGCGCGCTTGCGCAGATCGAGCATGACATAGCCGATGCGCTGGCCCGGCCCGTGATAGGTATAGCGCCCACCGCGCCCGGCCTCGACCACTTCGAACCGGGGATCGAGCAATTCGGACCGATCGGCGCTGGTGCCGGCGGTATAGACCGGCGGATGTTCCAGCAGCCACAGCATGTCCGACGCCGTGCCATCGGCGATCGCGGCGTTGCGAGCGGCCATCGCCTCCAGCGCGGGGCGATAGGGCACCGGGGCGGTTTCACGGACGATCTCGATGGTATCGGGCGCAGTCATGATGCCTTGCGACTTGGCCCCGAATGCCGCCCGAAGCAAGGGGGCAAGACACCGGGAAGGGAGGTGCGCCGAGCCGCAGGCTTTGCTAGGACCAAACCGAAACGAGCCCCGAGGACTATACGTGACCAAACCGTTGATCGCCCCATTGGACAGCATGGCCGCCTGGCAGGGCGCCACGCGCATCGTTTCGGCCAATGCCGATCTGCTGATCGCGATTGCCGGGGTGTTTTTCCTGCTGCCGCTGCTGGTTGGCGCGGTGTTCATCGCGCCGCCGGTCATTCCCCCGCAGGTGACGCAGCAGCAGCTCGCGCAGGTGATGCAGGATTATTACACGCGCAACCTGCCCTACCTGCTGCCGCTGTCGCTGTTCCAGATCGTCGGCTTCATCACCATGCTGGTCTGCGTGCTCGATCGCTCGCGCCCCACGGTGGGCCAGGCGCTGCGCAACTGCGCGGCGCGGGTGCCCGCCTATTTCCTGGCGCAAGTGCTGATCGGCCTCTTCGCGCTCTTGCTGATGATGGTGGTCAGCGGCGTGCTGCTGGGCCTGCGCGTGCCGGCGCCGCTGGCGGCTGGCGCCGGGTTGGCAGCCGTGGTCTATCCGCTGCTGCGCACAATCATGGTCGGCCCGGTGCTGGGCGTGGGGCGCACCCACAACCCGATCATGGCGATCCGCGCCAGCGTGGCGCTGACGCGGGGCAATACCGCGCGCATCCTGGCGTTCCTGGGCCTGGCCATGGTGGTGTTCCTGGTGGCGATGAGCGTGGTGATGATGGTGGTGGGCCTGATCACCACACAGCTGCTCGGCGCCGAAAACGAAAGCGCGCGCCTGATCAACGAAGCGATCTCGGCGCTGCTCTATTCGGTAGGCTATACCTATTTCGTGGCGATGCTGGCTGGCATTCACGGGCAGCTGACCGCCGATCTGCCCCGCCCGTTTCTGTAACTCAGAAAATGAAACGCGCCCGTTCCATTATGGAAGGGGCGCGCCGGGCGATCAGTCTTTCCAGCCCCACGAGATCACGCAGGGCGGCACGTTGATCGGCTCGAAACCCTTGTCGATGCGGTGGAAATAGCGGCTCATCAGTGCGCGCGCGCGGGCCGTGTACTGATAGACCAGGAACGCCCCGCCCGGGCGCAGCACCCGCTGCGTCGCGGCCATGATCGCCGGCCCCACGCCTTCGGGCAGCGTGGTGAACGGCAGGCCCGACAGCACATAGTCGGCATGGTCAAAACCGTGCTGGCGTACGATGCTTTCCACCTCGGCCGCAGAGCCGTGCACCGCGATGAAGCGGCTGTCGCCGATGGTGCGGGCCAGGTAGTTGATGAAATCGGGGTTGGTGTCGATCACGATCAGCCGCGCATCGCGGCGCAGGCGATCGAGCACCGGCTGGCAGAACGTGCCCACGCCGGGGCCATATTCCACGAACAGGTCACAGTTTTCCCAATCCACCTTGGACAGTACGCGCGCGATCGTGCGGCGCGAGGACGGCACGATCGCGCCGACCATCACCGGGTGCTTGATGAAGCCCTTGAAGAAAATGCCTGCTGGACCGAACATCCGTTCCGCCTTGCGCCGGACCCGCTGATGCAAAGGAGCGCGCGCCGCCTGGGTCGAATTCATTGTGGACAGGCATCCCTATCTTGGTGCGTGAACCGCGCAAGTTGCAAATCCGTGGCACTATTGCAAGCGTTCGCCGCAAGGCCCAGCGCGATGCGACGAACCGTTATCGGACAGACACCCTGCGCAACCAGGCGTTTACCGTTGCAAATGGCGGGTTTCGGCCACCGGGGTCAACGCCCGGCCCGTGGCAAACCATGCGGAAAGGTTGTCGATCATCAGTTGCCCCATGGCCGTGCGCGTGGCGACCGAGCCAGAGCCGACATGGGGCAGCAACACCGCGTTGTCCTGCGCGACAAGGTCGGCAGGCACATGGGGTTCACGGGCAAAGACATCGAGCCCGGCAGCCAGGATCGTGCCTTGCTGGAGCGCCGCGATCAGCGCTACTTCATCCACCACGCTGCCGCGCGATACGTTGATCAGCACGCCCTGCGGCCCCAGCGCGCGCAGCACCGCGGCATCGACCAGCCCCGCCGTGGCAGCGCCACCAGGCACCACCACCACCAGCACATCGACCGCCTCGGCCAGGGCGAGCGCCGTGGGATACCAGGGATAGGCCACGCCCTCCTGCCGCGTGCGGCCATGATAGGCGATGTCCACGCCAAAGCCTTCCAGGCGGCGCGCCACCGCCTTGCCGATCGCGCCCAGCCCCAGGATGCCAATACGCCGCCCGCGCAGCGTGGGCGAAAGCGGAAAGGCGCCCTGCTCCCACAGCCCGGCGCGCAGGTGCCGCTCGGCCTGGGGCAGGCGGCGGATCGTGGATAGCAGCAGGCCGAGGGTCAGATCGGCGACTTCCTCGTCGAGCACGCCAGGTGTGTTGGTCACCATCACGCCGCGCGCGGCAGCGGCAGCGACATCGATGTTGTCATAGCCCACGCCGAAGTTGGCGATGATTTCCAGCGCGGGCAGGCGATCCATCATCTCGGCGCCCAGGCGGCCGAACAGGGTGTTGGTGGCCAGGGCGCGGATCGATCCGGCGGCGGCATCGTCCAGCCCGTCCCACAGGCGGTGCACGGCAAAGGCCGCTTCCAGCGGCTGCATGGTGAACGGCGGAAAGGGCGCGGCGGCGAGGACGGCAGGTTTGGTCATGCCGCGCATGTTAGCGCGCGAACGGTTGAAAAGTCAGCCCTTCATCCCGGCAATCGCTCAAGGATAGCGCAGGCGAATGCGCGTCGACAGGTTGGTGCGCGGCACGGCAAGGCGCACCGCGCGGAATTCTAGCAGGCTTTCGATCGAGCCGGGATTGCCTGAAAAGCCAAAGCCTTCGGCCGGCAGGCCCATCGGCCCGATGCGGTTGAGCGAGCCGGAATTGTCCTCGTCATGATAGACGGCCAGAGCATAGATGCCAGGCTGCGGCAGGAACAGGCACATATGCGTCTTTTCCGCACGGGCCGGCACGCGCGCAACATAGAGCGAGCCACCATCGATCAGGAACTTGCGCTGGTCATCGGGATAGACGGTGAGCGCAATCACGCCGCGATCGGATCGCACCTTGTCGATCGTGACATTGAGCCAGGTATCGCTGGGCGGGCCGGCGCAGCCGAGCGGCGGCAGATGCACGCCATGCTTGGCCGCCATCGCGGTGCCCGGCAGCAGGGCCAGCGTTGCACCCAGCGCCAAGGCGCCAAGCGTGGTCTTGAGGGATTCGATCAGCGTCTTCACCCCATCTTCGATGACAAGCCCGGCCGCCAATGGCAAGGGGGCGCAAGGCCGCAGGGCGCGTTCGCGGCGCGACCGTGGCATTGCTGCATGGGTTGATCGCCGGCCTGGACAAATCCGCGCGCTTTCGGAGCAAACCCGCGCCAGACCGGCCCGAAACTGCACAACGCGTGTGGAAAATACTGCAAAGAGCGCTTGTGGCCCCGATTCGGCGCGGTTAAGCGCCGAACGGCGCCCGCTTGGCGATTTGGCCGGGCCGGGCTATTTCTTGCCCAGAATTGCGATCGGACCCGTTGTCGATGACTGCCTTGCCGATAATTTCCCCGTCGATCCTATCCGCCGATTTTTCCCGGCTGGGCGAGGAAATCCGCGCGATCGATGCCGCCGGGGCTGACTGGATCCATGTGGACGTGATGGATGGCCACTTCGTGCCCAACATCACGATCGGGCCGGCCGTGGTCAAGGCGCTGCGCCCCCACACCACCAAGCCGTTCGACGTGCACCTGATGATCAGCCCGGTCGATCTCTACCTTGAGGCGTTTGCCAACGCCGGGGCCGATATCATCACCGTGCATCCCGAAGCCGGGCCGCATATCCACCGCACGGTGCAAGCGATCAAGGCGCTGGGCAAGAAGGCCGGGATCGCGCTCAACCCCGCAACGCCAGCCAAGATGCTCGATTACCTGATCGACGATATCGACCTGGTGCTGATCATGAGCGTGAACCCCGGGTTTGGTGGGCAAAGCTTTATTTCCAGCCAGCTGCGCAAGATCGAGGCGGTGCGCAAGATGATCGACAAGACCGGCCGGCCGATCCACCTGGAAGTGGATGGCGGGGTGGATGCCAAAACCGCGCCGCTGTGCGTGGCCGCCGGCGCCGATGCCCTGGTCGCCGGCACCGCGACCTTCAAGGGTGGGCCCGATCACTATGCCGCGAATATCGCCGCGCTGAAAAGGATCGACTGACCCCGTGGGCGAACCAGGCTTCTCCATCGCACCCGGCCAGCCCGCCAAGGGCAAGGCCATTTCGGCGGACGAAGCCAGCCCCGCCCTGCCCCTGGGGCTGGAAAACGAACCCTTGCGGCGCGATGCGGCCGCCGCCGCTGCTGTGGTCCGCCCCCTGCCGCCGATGCCCGCCGACGAAGACATGCCGCTGCGCCCCGAAGTGGTGGAGCCCGGCCGCGCCCTGGCGCTGGCGGATTTTTCGCCGCCCCCGGTCAGCGCGGGTGAACGCTTCATGCGTTTTGCCTATCGCCTGGGGCTGCCGGCCGCCGCGCTGCAACCCTTTCGCAAGCGTTCTCGCCCGCGCCTGACGGCGACGGTCAGCAACCCGCTTCCGGGCGATTCCGGCGCAGGCAAGGCATTGCGCGCGGGGCATTTCCTGGTCCACGGCATGAAGACCCCGATTGCCGATACTGAGTTCACCGGGCCACGCCTGCCGCCGCCGTTCGAGCGGATGGTGCATGGCTTTGCCTGGCTGCCCGATCTGGAGGCCAGTGGACCACGCGCGCAATGCACCCCCGTGGCCGAACGCGTGCTGGGCATGTGGCTCAATGCCAATCCCCAGCCCAATGCCAGCCCGGCGTGGGATGTGGGGCATACCGGCCACCGCCTGCTCACCTGGCTGATCCACGCGCCGCTGCTGCTGTCGGGCAACGACAAGAAGTTTCGCAGCCGTGTGCTGCACGCCATGGCCGAAACCGCCCGCTGGCTCGATCGCCATGTCACCCGTGCGGATGACAAGCTGGGCGAAGTGGCCGGCTGGGCGGCGATCACCGCCGCCGGGCTGCTGATGGCCGATGGTGGCCCGCGCCGCCTGTTTGGCGAGGCCGGGCTGATCCGCGCACTTGGTGACATGGTGGGCGATGATGGCGGCGTGCTGTCGCGCAGCCCGCTGGGCCAGATCGAGGCGATTACCATCCTGGTGCGGCTCAAGGCCTGCTATGCCGCCGTGCGCCGCGATCCGCCCCAGCAGATTGAAACGATCCTGTCGCTGCTGGTCCCGCCGCTGCTCGCGCTGCTGCACGGCGATGGCGCGCTGGGCAGCTGGCAGGGCGCGGGCGCGGTACAAGCCGACCATATCGCCACGCTGATCAAGGCCAGTGGCGTGCGCACCCGGCCGCTGCGCGATGCCCGGCAATGGGGCTACCAGCGCATTACGGCGGGCAAGTCGGTCCTGCTGCTCGATGCCGCGCCGCCGCCGATCGCCCGCCACGCGCGCGAAGGCTGTGCCTCTACCCTGGCGTTCGAATTCAGCCATGGCGCCGAGCGACTGATCGTCAATTGCGGCGGCGCGGCCTTTGCCGGCGGGCTGATCCCGCTGCGCCTCGCGCAGGGCCTGCGCGCCACGGCGGCCCATTCCACGCTGACGATCGACGATTTCAATTCCACTGCCGTGCTGATCAACGGCAAGCTGGGCAGCGGCGTTTCCGAAGTGGAAGTGGACCGCCGCACGCTGCAGGCCGATGGCAGCTATGCCGCCACGGCGCCCGGCCCGATGGGCCAGTCCGCCACGCGGATCGAGGCCAGCCACAACGGCTATGTCAGCCGCTATGGCCTGATGCACCAGCGCATCCTGATCCTGCGCGATGATGGCACCGAACTGCGCGGTGAAGACCTGCTGGTGCCGCACGGCAAGAAAGGCAAGCGCGGCATGATCGGTGTTGCCTTGCGCTTCCACCTTGGCCCGCATATCGAGCTGGCGCAGGGCCAGGACGGCCTTGGCGTTACCCTTGCCCTGCCCGACGGCGGCCTGTGGCAGTTCCGTTCGGGGCGTGAGCCGGTGACGATCGAGGAATCGCTCTGGGCCGATGGGTTGGGCCGCCCGCTGGGCACGCGCCAGCTTGTCATCACGGCCAAGATCCCGCGCAGCGGAGAGAGTTTCTCCTGGCTGCTCAAGAAGATGAGATAGGAATTTTCAACGTGAGCGATGTGACGATCCGGCGGGCGCTGCTTTCGGTGTCTGACAAGACCGGCCTGGTTGAACTGGGCCAGGCACTGGCCGCACACGGCGTGGAACTGGTTTCCACCGGCGGCACGGCCAAGGCGCTGCGCGAGGCGGGCCTGGCGGTGAAGGACATTTCGGAACTGACCGGCTTTCCCGAAATGATGGATGGTCGCGTCAAGACGCTGCACCCCAAGGTGCACGGCGGCCTTCTGGCCGTGCGCGACAATGCCGAGCATGCCGCCAGCATGGCCGAGCATGAAATCGGCGCGATCGACCTTGTCGTGGTCAACCTCTACCCGTTCGAAGCGACCGTGGCCAAGGGCGCGGACCGCGACGAAGTGATCGAGAACATCGACATCGGCGGCCCCTCGATGGTGCGCTCGGCCGCCAAGAACCACGATTACGTCACGATCCTCACCGATCCGGCCGACTATGCCACGGTGATCGCTGAACTGGCGCAGACCGGCGGCAAGACCACCCTGCCCTTCCGCCGCGCGATGGCGGCCAAGGCCTATGCCACCACGGCCGCCTATGATTCGGCGATTGCCACCTGGTTTGCCACCGTGGACCAGCAGCAGCATTTCCCCGCCACGCTGGCCAGCGCGCACAGCCTGGTGACCACGCTGCGCTATGGCGAAAACCCGCACCAGTCCGCCGCGCTCTACGTACCGCGCCGCGCCACGGTGGCCGGCCTGCCCCAGGCCGAGCAGATCCAGGGCAAGGAACTGTCGTACAACAATTATAACGATGCCAATGCCGCGCTGGAACTGGTGGCCGAATTTGCCACCGACAAGCCCACGGTGGTGATCGTCAAGCATGCCAACCCCTGCGGTGTGGCCAGCGCGGATACGCTGCTCGACGCCTGGCAGGCTGCCCTGGCGTGCGACAGCGTTTCGGCCTTTGGTGGCATCGTGGCGGTCAACCAGCCGCTCGACGGCCCGACCGCCAACGCGATCTGCGAAATCTTCACTGAAGTGGTCGTGGCCCCCGGTGCCGATGCCGCCGCGCGCGAGGCGTTTGCCCGCAAGAAGAACCTGCGCCTGCTGCTGGTCAACGAACTGCCCGACGCCCACCGCGCCGGCCTCGTCACCGTGCCGATCGCCGGTGGCCTGCTGGTGCAGGACCGGGACAACGGCGCGATCACGGCGGACGACCTCAAGGTCGTGACGCAGCGCGCGCCGACCGAGCAGGAACTCAAGGACGCGCTGTTTGCCTGGACCGTGGCCAAGCACGTGAAGTCCAACGCCATCGTCTATGCCAAGGATGGCGTGACCGCCGGCATCGGCGCGGGCCAGATGAACCGCCGCGACAGCAGCCGCATTGCCGCGGCCAAGGCCCAGGAAGCCGCCCAGACCCATGGCTGGAGCGAAGCCCGCACGGTGGGCTCGGCCGTTGCCTCTGACGCGTTCTTTCCCTTTGCCGATGGCCTGATGGCTGCGGTGGAAGCGGGCGCGACGATGGTGATCCAGCCCGGCGGCTCGATCCGCGACGAAGACGTGATCAAAGCCGCCGATGAAGCGGGCCTGGCCATGGTCTTTACCGGGATGCGCCACTTCCGCCACTGATCGCGGATTTCGGAACGAAAAAGGGGGCGGTGCCAATGCGGCACAGCCCCTTTTTTCTTGCTCCCCTCCCGCGTGCGGGAGGGGCCGGGGGCGGGAATGTTTGGCCCTGCCACCCCGCGTTCTGAAAAAACAACACGCCCTCCCCCAACCCCTCCCGCTCGCGGGAGGGGGGCTATAGAGGGAAGCGTGGCTTACGGCTGCGGCTTGTTGAGCACCGAATCCGGGTTTTCCTGGATGCGGATCTTACCCATCGGCGGCTTGGGCGGCAGCGGGGTATCGGCGATCTGGGTAATCGCCGGGGCCGGCTTGGCGCCCGGCGCGGTGACGCGCCAGATCACGCCGCCCACATCGTCGCTGACCAGCAGAGCGCCGTCCTTGGCAAAGGCCACCCAGGTGGGACGGCCATGGGCCTTGTTGTCCTTGGTGAGGAAGCCGGTGAGCACGGGCGCAGGCGGGGCCGGCAGCACATTGCCGTGGCTGTCGAACCGCACGAAGACCACGTCATAGCCAGCGAGTGGGCGACGGTTCCACGAACCGTGACGGGCGATGAAGGCGCCCCCGGCAAAGCGATCGCCCATGGTATTGCCGCCGCGCGCGAAGGCCAGGCCGAGCGGCGCGACATGGGCGCCCAGGCCGTATTCTGGCTTGCGCACGTATTCCATCAGGTACTCGGGCATCGGCTCGTTTACGCGCCAGTCGATGTACTTCTTCCAGTACACCCAGGGCCAGCCATACTGCGCGCCGAGCGGCACGTTGGTGAGGTAATCGGGCACGAGATCGGGACCGAGCATGTCGCGCTCGTTCACCACGGCCCAGAGTTCGCCGGTGTAGGGATTGAAATCCATGCCGTTGGGATTGCGCATCCCGCCGGCAAACTGGCGCACGCGGTGCTTGTCGAAATCATATTCGAAGATCGCGGCACGCTGCGCCTCGGCATCGATGCCGTTTTCAGCGATATTGCTGCCCGAACCGACCGAGATGTAGAGCCGCTGGCCATCGGGGCTGAGCGCCAGGTTGCGCGCCCAGTGCATGCCGGCCGGCGGCAGATCCATCAGCTTTTCCGGCTTGCCCGGCAGGGTGGTCTGCCCCGGCTGGAACGGCCAAGACACCACGCCATTGTGGTTGGCAACATAGAGCCGCCCCTCGCGCCACACCATGCCGAACGGCGAATCCAGCGCCGGATTTTCCATGACAAAGCGCTGGCTCGCCTTGCCGCTGCCGTTATCGCGCAGCACCACGATCTTGTTGGGCGAGGGTTCACCCGCACCGGCCTGGCTGAACAGGAAGCCTGCCACCAGCCCGGTGAGGCCGCCACCACCATGATCACCTGCGGGCGCATTGGTTTCGGCGGTCAGCACGTCGCCATTGGGCAGGACCGCCAGTGTGCGCGGGTGGTCCAGACCATCGGCAAATCGGGTGACGACCAGCCCCTGCGCGGCCACCGGCGC
Source organism: Novosphingobium sp. B-7 (assembly GCF_000410615.1). NCBI lineage: Bacteria > Pseudomonadati > Pseudomonadota > Alphaproteobacteria > Sphingomonadales > Sphingomonadaceae > Novosphingobium > Novosphingobium sp. B-7. The sequence goes on from NZ_KE148335.1 coordinate 18,974, forward strand.
TTCGCCCGCCTGCCAACCGATCGGCTTGGCAATGCCGACGCCGGGAATGGTCTGCGGCGAAGGCTCGGCCATCTTGGGATGGGGGCCTGAGGTTTCGTCGGTGGTGTATTGGCCGGCCGGGCCACGGATGGCCCAGACCAGGAACGCGCCAATCGCGATCACCAGCAGGCCAAGGGCGATGAGGAACTTCTTGAGGGTGCTCATGCCGGGCAAACTAGGGCGGCCAGGGCTTCGCTGCAATGACAGCTTGCGGGAAATGCGCTAAGCCCCACCGCCATGTACGATTTTCAATTCGATAGCGCTGACAAGCCCACCCTCTATGCCGATCTCGTCGCGGCCGTGCGCGGGCTAATCCATGGTGAAAACGATGGCGTGGCCAACATGGCCAATGTCGCCGCGCTGCTGGCGCTGGCCCTGCCCGATTGCAACTGGACCGGGTTCTATCGCCTGATCGGCGATACCCTGGTGCTGGGCCCGTTTGCCGGCAAGCCCGCCTGCATCCGCATTCCACTGGGCCAGGGCGTGTGTGGCACCGCCGCGGCTACCGGCGAAACGCAGCTGGTGCGCGATGTCCACGCCTTCCCCGGCCATATCGCCTGCGACGCGGCCAGCGCCTCTGAACTGGTCGTGCCGATCAAGCGCGATGGCGTGGTGATCGCGGTGATCGACCTCGACAGCCCGACCGTGGCGCGGTTCGACGAGGAAGACGCGCGCGGGATCGAGGCCTTGGCGGCCGTGCTGGCCGGCGCGGTTTAAATCGCGCCGCCAGTCAGCCGCTGGCAGATCAGGTCAAGCTGGTCGAGCGTCTTGTAGCGGATCACGACATTGCCGGTGCGTGGATCGGCATCGGCATTGATCGTCACCTTGAGGCCGAGGAATTCCTCCACATGGGCCTGCACGGCGGCGATATCGGCGCTGTCTGACGGATCGCGTTCGGCGCGGGCGCGGCGCGGGCCACTTTCCGGCTTGGTCGCGCGCTTGGCCATGCGCTCGGCATCGCGCACCGAAAGGCCCTTGGCGATGATTTCCTGCGCCAGCGGCAGTGGATCGGGCACGACCGCCAAGGCACGGGCATGGCCCATCGACAGGTCATCGCGCTGGACCATGTCCAGCACTTCCTCAGGCAGCGAGAGCAGCCGCATGAGATTGGCGACATGGCTGCGCGACTTGTCAACAAAGCGGGCGATTTCCTGCTGGGTCAGCCCGTCGTTGTCGGACAGGCGCTGATAGGCGCGGGCCTCTTCCACGGGGTTGAGATCTTCGCGCTGCAGGTTCTCGATGAGGGCGAGCGCCGTCACCTCGCGCTCATCGAGCTGGCGGACGATCGCGGGGATTTCGTGCACGCGGGCACGCTGCGCCGCACGCCAGCGGCGTTCGCCCG
>NZ_KE148335.1:20364-32601 GCF_000410615.1 Novosphingobium sp. B-7
CCGCCACCAGCTGATAGCGGCCACCGGCCATAGGGCGGACGATCACCGGCTGGATCACGCCGCGCGCGGCGATCGACTGGGCCAGTTCGTCCAGCGCCTCTTCATCGAAATGGCGGCGCGGCTGATCCGGGTGCGGCTCGATCTCGGCCACCGACAGCAGCGCGACGCCGGTGGTGGCCCGCGCCGGGACTGCGGCCGCAGGCGTACCACCGGTTGCGGCGGGCGCCGGGCGGACCAGCGATTCCTCGCGCCGGGTCTCGCCCAGCAAGGCGCCCAGCCCCCGGCCCAGTGCGGCGCGCTTTACCGGTGCCTTGACGCCGTCTTCGCCGCTCATGCCGCCTTCCTCCGTTCCGGCAGGCGCCCGATCAGCTCGCGCGCCAGTTTCATGTAGGCCTGCGATCCCGAGCAGGCATGGTCATAGATCAGCGCCGGCAGCCCGTGGCTGGGCGCCTCGGACAGGCGCACGTTGCGCGGGATCACCGATTCGAACACGAGATCGCGCAGGCACGACCGCACATCGTCGGCCACCTGGTCGGTCAACCGGTTGCGGCGATCGTACATCGTCAGCACGATGCCCAGGATGCCCAGATCGGGATTGAAGCGCTCCTGCACCCGCTCCACCGTCTGCAAAAGCTGGCTAAGCCCTTCCAGCGCAAAGAATTCGCACTGCAGCGGAACCATCAGGCTATCGGCTGCGGCCATGGCATTGAGGGTCAGCAGGCCCAGGCTGGGCGGGCAATCGATCAGGCAGATTTCGTGCGTCGTGTCACGGTGCAGTGCAGCACGCAGACGGCCGGTGCGATCATCCACGCTGACAAGCTCCACCTCGGCGCCGGACAGGTCCACCGTGGCGGGGATGATATCGAGGCCGGGAATGCGGGTGGGAACGGCGCATTCCGCCACCCCTGCCCCGTCGATCAGCATGTCATAAGAAGACCGCTCGCGATCGGCGGCGTTGAGGCCGATCCCGGTGGAGGCATTGCCTTGCGGGTCAAGGTCAACCAGCAGCACTTTCCAGCCGGTAGCGGCAAGCGCAGTCGCGATATTGATAGCGGTGGTGGTCTTGCCCACGCCGCCCTTCTGATTCGCAATGGCGATGGTGATCATCGACGGGAGCCTCGTTGGGAAGCTGCGCCCGACTGGCGGGCAGGCTTCGGGGGATGGCCACCCAGCAAGCGACCGGCGATCACACCAGCGGCGGGATCGGTCAGCGATTGTTCCACGTGAAACACGTGGCGCCAGGTTTCAGGCAGTATAGCCACTTCTTGCGCTGCCTTCGCCCCTTTTGGCAGCAACCACATCGTTTCCGGTGTGGAAAAACGCGAAGAAATCTTCAGCAACTTGTCGAGCGGCGCAAATGCGCGCGCGGAAAGCACTGCATAGGTCTGATCGGGCAAGTCTTCGACGCGTGAAAGCACGACGTTGACGTGCGACAACCCAAGCTCCGCCGCCGCGCGCGCCAACCATTCGGTACGCAGCCGTCGCGAATCGACCAGCGTCACCGGCCGCTGCGGTTGCAGGGCGGCGATCACAAGGCCCGGAAAGCCAGCGCCGGTGCCCAGATCGAGCCATGCGCCGTTGGGCAATGTTTCACGTGGAACAGTGAGCAGCTGGGCGCTGTCGACAATATGCCGCTGCCACACCATGGGAATGGTGCCGCGCGCGATCAGGTTCTGACGCTCGTTCTCCACCACCAGCAGCTCAACCAACCGGTCCAGGCGCGCCATCGTGGCGTCATCGGTGCCGAGCGTCTGGCGCAACCAGTCCTGCGCTTGCGCCTCGCTTTCGATCATGGTGGTCATGCTGCCACCATGCGGCGACGGGCATGGACGAGCAGGCTGGCCAGCGCGGCCGGGGTGATCCCCGCCAGCCGGCCGGCGGCTGCCAAGGTTTCCGGCCGGGCCGCGCTCAGGCGTTCGACCATTTCGGCGGAAAGCCCGGGCACGCGGTTATAGGGAAAATCCTCGCCCAGCGGCACGGTCTCGTTGGCGCGCAGGTCACGCAGCTCCGCTTCCTGCCGCGCGAGGTAGGGCGCATAGGCAGCGTCCTCTTCCACTTCCTCGACCAGCAAGGCGTCGTCGGGCATGGCCTCGGCAAGCCAAGGCGCCAGCCCGGCCAGCGTCACTTCGGGGAAGCGCAACCACTCCATCAGGCTGCGCCGCGCACCATCGGCGCGAACCGCCAGGCCAGCGCGTGCCATCTCGCTCGGCGTGGTTTCCTGGGCCAGTCCCTCTTCCAGCCGGGCCCGCGCGTCGAGCCGGCGTTCGAACCAGGCGCGGCGCTCATCGCCGACACAGCCCGCCGCGATGGCCAATGGCGTCAGCCGGGTGGTGGCATTGTTGGCGCGCAGGCGCAGGCGATATTCGGCCCGCGCGGTGAGCATGCGATAGGGCTCGCTCACCCCATGCAGCGTCAGGTCATCGATCATCACCGCCATATAGCTCGATCCGCGATCGAGCGCTGCGGGCGCGGTGCTCAGCACGGCGGCAGCGGCATGCATGCCCGCGACCAGTCCCTGCGCGGCGGCCTCTTCATAGCCGGTGGTGCCGTTGATCTGCCCGGCGCAATAGAGGCCAGGCATGGCGCGCACTTCCAGGCTGGGACGCAGCGCTCGCGGATCGATATGATCGTACTCCACGGCATAGCCGGGCACGACGATGGCCACCTGCTCCAGGCCTTCCATCGAACGCATCATCGCCAGTTGCACATCGGCAGGCAACGAGGTCGACAGACCATTGGGATAGACCAGATGATCGTCCAGCCCCTCGGGTTCGAGGAAGACCTGATGGCTGTCGCGATCGGCAAAGCGGTGAATCTTGTCTTCGATCGACGGGCAATAGCGCGGACCGCGCGCGCCGATCGCGCCGGTGAACAGCGGCGAGCGATCCAGGCCGCTGCGGATTATATCGTGGGTCTGCGCATTGGTGCGGCTGATCCCGCAAAAGATCTGCGGCAGCGGGCGCGCGCGCGTGAGCGGCGACATCGTCCAGGGATCGGTATCGCTGTGCTGCTCTTCCAGCCGGGCCCAATCGATGGTGCGGCCATCCAGGCGCGGCGGTGTGCCGGTCTTGAGCCGGGCCATCGGCAGGGCGGCATCGCGCAGCTGGGCCGCCAGACGATGGGCGGCGTCTTCGCCGATGCGGCCACCTTCCATCCGCTCTTCGCCACGGAACAGGCGCGCGCCCAGGAACGTGCCGGTGCACAGCACCACGGCCGATCCCTCCAAAATGGATCCATCGGCCAGCTCGATGCCGACGACACGGCCACCTGCCAGGCGCAGCGCGGCTGCTTCCCCCGGCACGACGGTAAGGCCAGGCTGGCTGTTCACCACCGCCTGGACCGCCGCCTTGAATCGCTTGCGATCAGCCTGGACACGCGGTCCCTGCACCGCACTGCCTTTCGAGCGGTTGAGCATGCGGTAATGAATAGCGCCAGCATCGGCCGCCCGCGCGATGACGCCATCAAAGGCATCAACCTCGCGCACGAGGTGTCCCTTGCCCAAGCCACCGATCGCCGGGTTGCAGCTCATCGCGCCGATCTTGTCGGGATCGAAGCTGACCAGCGCGGTGCGCGCCCCCATGCGCGCCGCCACGCAGGCCGCCTCGACGCCGGCATGGCCGCCGCCGACCACAATGATGTCGAAGGAATGCATGCGCTCTGCCCTATCGCTCTGCGCGCCTTGGGTCAAACTTGTGTTTCACGTGAAACATGCGGAGGGGAGATTTGCGCCGCGTGAAAAACCCGTTCGCCTATTTGCCGATGCAGAAGCGCCCGAACAGCGCATCGAGCATGTCTTCGGTGCCAGCACGGCCCGTCAACCCATCCAGCGCGCGGCGGGCCAGGCGCAAGTGCTCGGCCGCCAGCAGCGGATCACGCTCCCTTCCCGCCGCTGCCAAGCTATTGTGCACCTGCGAAAGAAACGCATGCTGCCGCGCGTTGAGCGCTGCCTCTCCCGGTGCGGGCAGGGTGGCGCGGGCATGGGCGACAAGATCACGACGCAAGGCATCGAGCCCCTCACCGGTGTGCACCGAGAGACGATGGCGCGGTGCGGCCTTGGCAGGGGCGACAGGATCATCGGCGCGGGCGGACAATTCCCACAGCGGTACGGCATCGCCAGCCGGCCCTGCCCCTTCCGGCCCAAGCCACAGGATCAGGTCGGCGCGGGCCGCCTCTGCCCGGGCGCGAGCAATGCCGATCCGCTCGATCTCGCCCGCGCCCTCGTCGCGCAAGCCGGCAGTGTCGGCAAAGGTGAACGGCACGCCATCGATCGCCACGCTGCGCGTCAGCACGTCACGCGTCGTGCCAGGTTCGGCCGCGGTGATCGCCGCCTCTGCCTCGACCAGGGCGTTGAACAGGGTGGATTTGCCTGCATTGGGCGGGCCGGCGAGAACGACGCGGAACCCTTCGCGCAAAGGCTCGGCACGCGGGCGGGCAAGCCAAGCGCCGATCTGCGCCGCCTGCGTTGCGGCCTGATCGGCAAAGCCTGGCGGCAGCAGCGCTGCCCCCTCCCCCACGTCATCCTCATCCGAAAAATCGAGCAGGGCTTCCAACTGGGCGGAGAGCATCAACACGCCCTGGCGCCATTCCTCCACCCGGCGCGACAGCGCGCCATCGGCCATGGCCAGCGCGCTGCGGCGCTGCAATTCGGTTTCGGCACTGAGCAAATCGGCCAGGCCTTCCGCCTCGTTGAGATCGATGCGACCGTTGAGGAAAGCCCGGCGGGTGAACTCTCCCGCCTGGGCGGCGCGCAAACCAGGTAGTCTGCCCAGTGCGGCAAGCACGGCCTGGACCACGGCGCGACCACCGTGAAGATGCAACTCGGCGCTGTCTTCGCCCGTGGCGGTATGCGGGCCGGGCAGCCACAATACCATCGTGGCATCGAGCAAGGCGCCATCGGCCGGATCGACCAGCCGGCGAAACGTGGCGCGGCGTGGCGGGGGCAAGCTGCCAGCCAGAGCCGACAGGGCCGTGCCAGCATCCGGGCCACTGATCCGCACCACGGCAATGCCGGCCGGCGGCGCCCCGGAACTGAGGGCGAAGATCGTCGGGTTATCGCTCATGCGCCGCCGCTTATCATGCAGCGGGCCCAGTGCCTACATCTGGGCGCGGCTTACTTCTTGTCGCCGCCCATGCCGGCCTTGAAGCCCGCCATCGCCGCCCCGGCGCCCTGCTCCATGAACTGCTGGAACAGCTTGAGGCCGATTTCGCCCATCGGCGCCAGTTGCTTGGCATAGCCCTGGAGTTGGTCCACGCTGCTTACACCCTGCATCGCCTTGGCCACGGCATCGACGTAGACGTCATTGGCTTTGGAAACGTCTGGCAGGCCGAGAAAACGGCGGGCCTCTTCCGGGCTGCATTCGATCTCGACATTCACTTTCATGGCCTGCTCCCGGGAATTTGTCGTGGCTTGCGGCACGGAAGGTGTCACAGTCGGCCAGGCACGCCAAGCCCATGATCGACCGAAACGGTATCGCGAACGATCAACCGCTGCAGGCTTGCCCATGCCGCGTTGCGCCGGATCAATGCGCCCGGCCACGCGTTGTTTCACGTGGAACATGCCGGGTGCCGGCAGTCGCGCGCCCTTGGCTGGGAGACGTATCATGCAGCTTGGATTGGCCGCCTGGCACCGCGCCATGCTTGCGGGATGCCCCGAAGACCTGCTCACCGAACTCCTGGCTGACGATGCCGTGTTTCACTCGCCGGTGCTGCACACCCCGCAGGTGGGCCGCGAGGCGGTGGCACTGCACCTGTCGGCCGCCTGCCGCATCCTGGCCTTGGGACGCTTTGCCTATGTGCGCGAACTGGCCGATGGCCCGGAAGCGGCGCTGGAGTTCGAGGCGACGCTCGATGGTGTGGCGGTGAACGGCGTGCACCTGCTGCGCTTCGATCTGGAAGGGCGGATCGTCGATGCCAAAGTGATGGTGCGTCCGTTTGCTGCGGCAGACCTGCTGTGGCGCAAGATGGCCGAGGCGCTGGAAGACGGTTGAGAATGATCGGGGCGTTTGTGCCAGCGCCCTTCGACAGGCTCAGGGCGAACGGAGCGTTGGGGAACGGCGGCGGCTATTGCCGTTCGGGCTGAGCTTGTCGAAGCCCTCACCCCATCGCCAGGCGGACGCAAAAAGGGGTGGAAGGCCTGGCTGCCTCCCACCCCTTTTTTGCGCAGCAAACCCTTGGCGGGATTACTGGTTCATCGTGGCGAAGAAGTCTTCGTTGGTCTTGGAATCCTTCATCTTGTCGAGCAGGAATTCCATCGCGTCGACCGTGCCCATCTGCATGAGGATGCGGCGCAGCACCCACATCTTGCTGAGCTGGTCGCGCGGCACCAGGAGTTCTTCCTTGCGCGTGCCGCTCTTGCCCACGTCGAGCGCGGGGAAGATGCGCTTATCGGCGACCTTGCGGTCGAGCACGATTTCCGAGTTGCCGGTGCCCTTGAACTCTTCAAAGATCACTTCGTCCATGCGGCTGCCGGTGTCGATCAGCGCGGTGGCGATGATCGAGAGCGAGCCACCTTCCTCGATGTTGCGCGCCGCGCCGAAGAAGCGCTTGGGGCGCTGCAGAGCGTTGGCGTCAACACCGCCGGTCAGCACCTTGCCCGACGAGGGAACGACGGTGTTATAGGCGCGGCCAAGACGCGTGATCGAGTCGAGCAGGATCACCACGTCGCGCTTGTGTTCGACCAGGCGCTTGGCCTTTTCGATGACCATTTCGGCAACCTGCACGTGGCGCGTGGCCGGTTCGTCGAAGGTGGAGGAGATGACCTCGCCCTTCACCGAGCGCTGCATGTCGGTCACTTCTTCGGGGCGTTCGTCGACCAGCAGGACCAGCAGGAAAACTTCCGGGTGGTTGTCGGTGATCGCCTTGGCCATGTTCTGCAGCAGCACGGTCTTGCCGGTGCGCGGCGGCGCCACGATCAGCGCGCGCTGGCCCTTGCCCTGCGGGCTGACCAGATCGATCACGCGGGCAGACTTGTCCTTGACCGTGGGATCGAGCGTGTCGAGCTTGAGGCGCTCGTTGGGATAAAGCGGCGTGAGGTTGTCGAAGTTGACGCGGTGGCGCACGGCCTCCGGCTCGTCGAAGTTCACCTTCATCAGGCGGGTGATGGCGAAATAGCGCTCGCCATCCTTGGGGGCGCGGATTTCGCCTTCCACGGTATCACCCGTGCGCAGGCCCCATTTGCGGACCTGGTTGGGCGAGACATAGATGTCGTCCGGGCCGGCGAGATAGTTGGCTTCCGGGCTGCGCAGGAAGCCGAAGCCGTCGGGCAGAACCTCGATCGTGCCGATGCCGAGGATTTCCTCGCCGTCTTCGGCCACTTCCTTGAGGATGGCGAACATCAGATCCTGGCGGCGCATCGTGCTGGCGCCTTCCACGCCCAGCTCTTCGGCCATTTCGACCAGCTCGGCGGGGGTTTTCTTTTTGAGTTCTTTCAGATGCATTGCGTGTGTTCCGTCAGCGGAAATAGGCTGGAAAAATGGCCGGCGGGCCGATGGGCTTGGAGAAAGCAGGCCGTGAGCGCGCCAGTGCGCGCTCGGGATGTTTGCCGGTCGAGATGTGCGTTATGCCGGGAAAAGCCCGGCGTCAATTGAGGATTGGTGAAGGGTGCGGGGCTTGCGGCCAGCGCTGGGCCTGGCCGCCGCCATGTACGCCGTCGCTCAGAACGGCTTGATGATCACCAGGATGACGATGATCGCGCCGAGCACGCCGGGCACTTCATTGAGCAGGCGCAGCTGCTTGCCGGTGAGGCGGCGTTCGCCCCGCGCCAAGGCGCGATGATAGCGGGCGAGCCAGATGTGATAGCCGGTCAGCGCCACCACCAGCAGCAGCTTGGCATGGAGCCAACCCTGGGTGAACCAGCCGCCCGAAATCGCCATGGCCAGGCCGAGAATCCACACCACCGCCACGCTGGGCGCCATGATGATCTTCATGAGCTTGCGCTCGCGATCGGTCCACACCGCGTTTTCGGGGGAATTGACCGGCGTTTCCTGGTGATAGACGAACAGGCGGGGCAGCATGAACAGCCCGGCCATCCAGAAGATCACGAAGATGACGTGGCCAGCCTTGAGCCAGAGATAGAGCATCGAGAGCACCTGGAGCATGAGGGTCTTCTAGCGTTGCGCGAGGGGGACGGGAACGGGCCTTTCGACGGGCAACGTGCGGCACGCCGAACGGCTCCACAGCATCTCGGCCTTTAAGGCGATGATTGCAAGAACCTTGCCCGCTCGGGTAGGAGGGGCGCAAGCAGGCGAGCCAATGAGGGGGACGCCACGTGTTGCAGGCAGGCCGCCGATTGCTGATGCGCCATCCGCGCCTGGGTCTGATGATCCTGGCGCTGGTGCTCGGCCTGCGCGTGCTGATCCCGCCGGGGATGATGCCGGTGCCCAATGGCGCGCGCGGCATCGTGGTGGCGCTGTGTGATGGCAGCGGCCCACTTGGCGCTGACGTGAGCAAAGCGAGCCGGCGCACGATCACCCTGCCCACCAGCCATTCCGGCAAGACGGACAGCACCGCCAATCCCGGCCCTTGCGCATTCGGCGTGCTGGCCAATGCCATGATCGGTGGGGGAGAAGCCCCTGCCCTGCCCCTGGCGCCCCCGCTGATTGCGCCCATTACGCCGGCGCTGGTGGCGGCCCTGATGCTGGCGGCGATTGCCCGCACGCGGCCACCGGCGCGCGCGCCACCGCAAGGCGCCTTCGGCTAAGCCAAGCACACCGAGCATTTTTGTTTTTCCGGCCCGCGCTGCATCGGTGGCGGGGCCGCCTGTCGGGATATCCGATCCATGCCACGCCTGTTTTCGCGCGCCCTTGCGGCTGCGCCCCTTGCCCTTGCGCTGTCGTCCACCCCAGCGCTGGCCTGTGCCAGCTGCGGCTGCACGTTCACCTCTGACTGGCTCAACCAGGGGCTGGTCACCCAGCCCGGCCAGGCCGCCACGCTGCGGGTGGACTATGTGCCGCAAAGCCAGCTGCGCACTGGCACCAGCAAGGTCGATACCAGCCAGCTGACCATTCCCAACGATCGCGAGATCGAACGCTGGACCGACAACGTCTATGTCACTGCCAGCTATGACCGGCAGTTTGCCAGCGACTGGGGCATCAACGTGGCCGTGCCGCTGATCATCCGCCCCCATGCGACGATTGCCGAAGATATCGATGCAGAAAGCCGGTCACGCACCCATGGCCTGGGCGATATCCGGGTGACGGCGCGCTGGCAGGGCCTGTCGACGCCCAGCGGCGTGACCGGGCTGCAGTTCGGGCTGATCCTGCCCACCGGCGGCTTTCACCAGACGTTCCGCAGCGGCCCGGCACAGGGCGAGGAAGTGGATCGCGGATTGCAGCCGGGCACCGGCACCACCCAGGCGGTGATCGGCGCCTATCACTATCGCCGGTTGGGCCGGGATTGGGCGCTGATGGTGCAGGCCCAGGCGCAGATCGCACTCAATGCGCGGCAGGACTATCGCCCCGGCACGATCGGTGAAGCCTCGCTGGCAGTGCAGTGGATGGGCCTGGGCCGCGTGGTGCCGCAGTTGCAGATCAATGCGCGGATCAACGCGCAGGACAGCGGCCTCAATGCCGACGTGGAAAACAGCGGAGGCGAGCAGGTCTATCTTGCGCCGGGGCTGAGCATGCCCCTGGCGGCGCGGGTTTCTGCCTTTGCCCATGTCCAGCTGCCGCTATACCAGCGCGTGGTGGGCTGGCAGCTGGCACCCCGCGTCAACCTGGCTGCAGGGCTTACCGCGCGGTTCTGAACGGGTTTCCGGTGGCGGCCATGGGGCGCCACCGGGACACCGGGGTCACTGCGCCGGCTTGAGCCAGCGGGCCATCCAGCCAAAGATGGTCTGGTGCCACTGCAGCGAGTTCTTGGCCTTGAGCACCCAATGGTTTTCATCGGGGAAGACCAGCAGTTCGGACGGGATGCCCCGCCGTTGCAGCGCGGCAAAGCTGGCCAGGCCCTGGGTATAGGGAATGCGGAAGTCGTTCTCGCTGGTGATCACCAGCATCGGCGTCTTCCACTGCGCCACGTGGTTGACCGGGTTCCACTTTTCAAAGGCTTCGGGCGCCTCGTAGTAAGGGTGCCCACCGTGTTCCCATTCGTCGAACCACAGCTCGTCGGTTTCATAGGCCATGGCGCGCGCATCGAACACGCCATCGTGCTGGATGATGCACTTGAAGCCATCGGGCCACTGCCCCTCGATCCAGTTCATCATGTAGCCGCCATAGCTGCCACCGGCCGCACAGGCATTGCCGGGATCGACCGCGCCATCCTTGGCCGCGGCCGCCACCATGCCGAGCTTGAGGTCCTGCAGCGGCTTGCCACCCCAATCCTGGTTGATGCTGTCGGTAAAGGCCTGGCCGTAACCGGTCGATCCGTGGAAATCGATGGTGATCGCGGCATAGCCCTGCGCTGCCCACAGGCGCGGGTTCCAGCGGGTGGACCAGCCATCGCTGAACGAGCCCTGCGGCCCGCCATGAACCAGCAGCACAGTCGGCAGCTTGCCCACGGCACCTGCCGGCTTGAGGATCTGGCCCCACACCGTATCGCCATTGGCCCCGGCGAACGCAAAGCGCTCCACCGCCACCGGGGCCATGCCGGCCAGCGCGGTGGTGCCCAGATCGGTCAGCCGCGTGGCCTGCTGGCCGGGCTTGCCCAGATAGAGTTCGGGCGTGGCATCGATGGCATCGCGCTTGAGCAGGAACGCCCCGCCCTTGAGCATCGCAATCTGCGAAACGTGGCCTTCGCGGCCCTTCTGGAAGGCCAGGCGCGTGGGTTTGCCCGTGGCGAGATCGACGCGGAAGGCCGGCGTATCGAGCAGGTCCTGCGCCGTGACGATCAGGGCCTTGCTGTCAGGCGTGAAGGCCAGCGAGCCGGCGGAGCGATCCCAGCCCTGGGTCAACGCGCGGCTCTGCCCGGTCTTGAGGTCCATCAGTTGGATCACCAGGCGATCGGCCTCGTACCCCGGGCGCGCCATCGCCGCCCAGGCCAGCCAGCGGCCATCGGGCGATACCGCCGGGGTGGTATCGGTGCCACGGTTGCTGGCCGTCAGGTTGCGCGGCGCGCTGCCATCGACCGGTGCCCACCACAGATCGAGATTGGTCGAGCGCGGCTCGTCACGATCGGCCTGGCGCGCGGCATAGATCACCGCGCTGGAATCCGCGCTCCAGGTCAGTTCGCTGCCATCGCCGAACGGCTTGCTGGGCGCGTCGCCGACCAGGCCGCCCTTGGCCGGATCGCCATCGAGCGCGTGGCCGGATGCCGGATCGACCTGCCCGCCCTTGAGCGCGAAGGCAAAGATGCGGCTGTGGATGCCCGGCGTTTCCCAGGTATCCCAATGGCGCACGAAGCCGGCGCCATCGCGATAGAGCCGCCCGCTGCCCGGCCCGGGCAGGCCGGTGTTGCCATCGCCATGGGGCAGATCGGCGCAACCGCCAAACGTGGCACAGGCGCGGGCGATATCGCCCCATACCGCCAGCCGTGTGCCATCAGGCGAAAGCTTGAACCCGGCCACCTCGGCGGCAAGATCGGTAACCCTGATCGGGCCGCCGGCACTGCCATCGGCACCAGGCAGGACCGACCAGACCTGCGCGGTCTTGCCATCCTTGTCTGACAGGAACCACAGCCGCCCATCGGGGGCAAAGGCGGGATCGCTGATGCTGCCCTGCCAGTCCAGCTTGACCGGCGTGGCGCCCTTGCCCCCCAGCGGCAGCAGCCACAGCGCGGTGCTGCGCTTGTAGCTGTGCGGATCGGTGGTGGTGACGGTGTAGGCCGCCAAGCGCCCATCGGGCGACACGGCAAAACTGCCCAGGCGTGGCAGCGTGACGAGATCCTGCGCGGTCATCGCCGGTGCGGCGGCGGCCGATGCGGATGCCACGGCCGGAGCGGGCGTCGCTGCCAGGGCGAGAGGGGCCGCGCCAAGGGCCAGCGCGGCAAGCGAAAGCGTGTGGGTGAGCTTGTTCATGGGCCGCATGGGTACCCTGCCCCCGGCCCAGCGCAAGAGGGAACGATGCAGCAGGCGCCTCAGCTGGCCGCGCTAGCCCGCCAGCGCCTTGGCCAGCGCCTGGTCGAACCGCGCGGCATCGAGCGACCCAAAACGCGCCACGATCGTGCCATCGCGCCCATAGATGCGGGTTTCGGGCAAGGCAGTGGGCAGATCGCGCGGCCGCACATGGGTATCGGTGGCGCGGATCAGCGGAAAGTGCACGCCCATGCCCGCCGCCAGGATGCGGCTGCGGCTGGGGGGGGGGG
>NZ_KE148335.1:32611-41737 GCF_000410615.1 Novosphingobium sp. B-7
GCGATGCCGACCATGCGCAGGCCTTGGCCGCTGCCGCCCTGGGCGTGATATCGCTGCCACGTGGCATCGAGGATGGGCATGTCATGCCGGCACGGCGCGCACCAGGTGGCCCAGAAATGCACCACCACCACGTCATGCGCAGCCGGATTGATGGCAAATGGCGTGCCATCCAGCGTCGTGGTGGCCAAAGGTGGCAAGCGATCGGGCGCGGCCTGTGCCGTGGCTGCGCCACCCAGCGCAGCCACCGCCAAGGCCAGCACCAGCGCTCCCCGTTTCACGGGCGCTGCCAGCCTCGGACCGTGGCCAGCAGCTGCTCGACATGGGCGATCGGGGTGAACTGGCCGATGCCGTGGCCCAGGTTGAACACATGCGGACGATCGGCAAAGGCATCGAGCACGCGCCGGGCCTGGCGGTCCAGCTCGGCCCCGCCGGCCAGCAGCAGCAGTGGATCGAGATTGCCCTGCACCGGCATGCCTGCCGGCAATTCGCGCGCGGCCCACAGCGGATCGATGGTTTCATCCACGCCCACCGCGTTGACTCCGGTTTCCCGCGCATAGGCGGCAAGCTTTTCGCCCGCGCCCTTGGGAAAACCGATCACCGGCACATGGGGATAGCGCGCCTGGATCGCGGCGGCGATGCGGGCATTGGGCGCGATCACCCAGCGTTCGAATTCGGCGGGTGCCAGGCTGCCGGCCCAGCTGTCGAACAGTTGCAAGCCTTCGGCGCCGGCCTCGACCTGGCCGGCGAGGTATTCGATCGTCACCTCGAGGATGGCATCGATGATCGCCTGGAACGCCTGCGGATCACGATAGGCATAGCTGCGCGTCTCGTGATGGTCGCGGCTGCCCTCGCCCGCCACCATGTAGGTCGCCACGGTCCAGGGACTGCCAGCAAAGCCCAGCAGGGTGGTCTGTGGGCCCAAAGCCGCCTTGACCCTGCCCACGGTAGCGTAGATCGGCGCAAGACGCTCTGGCACGGCCTGGAGGGCACTGAGCGCGGTATCCACCAGCCGGGGGGCAAGACGCGGTCCTTCGCCAGCGGTGAAAGTCAGATCCTGGCCCATGGCGTAGGGCACGATCAGGATGTCGGAAAACAGGATGGCCCCGTCAAACCCGAAGCGGCGGATCGGCTGCAGCGTGATCTCGGCGGCAGCCTCGGTATCATAGACCAGTTCCAGGAACCCGCCCTTTTCGGCCCGCAAGGCGCGATATTCCGGCAGGTAGCGCCCCGCCTGGCGCATCAGCCAGATCGGTCGGCGGGAAAGGTTCTGGCCGCTGAGCGTTTCGAGAATGGGACCGGGCATCGTTCTTGTTTTTCCAATCCAATCAAAAAAATAGAATCTTATTAAATGGGATGATGAAGGTAGTTGGCCCTGTGGAAACCGGGGATAGCCAAGCTCTGCCCGATTTGTCCCGGATGCTCCACAAAATTCGCGCGGTGCGAATCCCGATGACTCCCGATGCAAGACAAACTTGTGCCCGTTACCCACAGGCTGTGGGAAAGGCTGTCCCCATGGGGATGAAAGGGCCCGTGGATGACTCGCTTCGGGGGTGAAATCGGGGGCGAAACTTGTCGCCAGTTTCATCCCGTGGTTTATCCTAGCGCTTTCCACAGGGTTACCCCGGCGGCCCTGCAACGCGGTGCGCCGGCTTGTTCACAAAGGGTTCCCATGCCGCGTCTGCACCTTCACCTGCTGTCCGACTCAACAGGTGAAACCCTTGAAATGATTGCCAAAGCGGCCCTTGCCCAGTTCGAGGATGCCGATGTTGTGCGGCATTTCTGGCCGATGGTCCGTTCGCAGCAGCATCTTGACCGCATCCTGGGTGAAATTTCCGCTAACCCTGGCCTGGTGCTGTTTACGCTGGTCAACACCGAAACGCGCGATCGGCTGGAACAGCGCTGCGCCACGCTGGGCCTGCCATGCGTGGCTGCGCTCGATGCCGTGACCAATGCGCTGGAACAGCAATTGGGCCAGGAAGCGCGGGGCCGGCCGGGCCGCCAGCACATGATGGACGAGGCCTATTTCCAGCGCGTCGATGCCATCCAGTTCACCATCGCGCACGATGATGGCGTCGGCTGGGAAAACTGGGAAGAGGCCGATATCCTGCTGGCCGGTGTCTCGCGCAGTTCCAAGACGCCCACCTCGATCTATCTTGCCAATCGCGGCTACAAGGTGGCGAATATCCCGATCGTGGTGGAAAGCCCGCCGCCGCCCACGCTCTATACCGTCCGGCGGCCGCTGATCGTGGGGCTGACGACTAGCCCCGAACGCCTGATCGCGGTGCGCCGCAACCGCCTGCTCTCGCTCAACCAGGCGCCCGAGACCGCCTATGTCGACAGCGAGCACGTGGCGCGCGAGGTGCAATATGCGCGGCGGATGTTTGCCGACAATGGCTGGCCGGTGATTGACGTTTCGCGCCGATCCATTGAGGAGACGGCCGCAGCGGTGATCACGCTCTACAACGAGCGCAAGGTCGCCGGGGACGCCAATCCGGGAATGAAGGCTCTATGATCGTACTTGCTTCGCAAAGCGCCTCGCGCAAGGCCATGCTCGATGCTGCTGGCGTGCCCTATGAAGCGCGCAGCTCGGATGTGGATGAAGGCGAGATCAAGCGCGAGCTGATCGGGGTGCCGGGTTGCCAGGTGGCGCAGATCCTGGCCGAGGCCAAGGCCATGCCGGTGTCTGCCGCCATGCCGGGCCGGCTGGTCCTGGGCGCGGATTCGCTGGTGGAAGTGTGCGGCCGTTCGTTCGACAAGCCGCAAAGCCGCGAGCAGGCGACCGAACACCTGCGGTTCTTTTCCGGGCAGACCATGCAGTTGCACAGCGCCGCCGTGCTGATGCGCGATGGCCAGGTGACCTGGCGCCATTGCGAAACCGCCCGGCTCAAGGTTCGCCGGCTTTCCGACAGCTTTATCGACAGCTATCTCCACAAGGAATGGCCGGCAGTTTCGGGCTGCGTGGGCGTGTTCCGGATCGAGGCGCTGGGCGTGCAGCTGTTCGAGAGCATCGAGGGCAGCCACTTCACCGTGCTCGGCATGCCGCTGCTGGCGCTGCTCGCCGCGCTGCGCACCGCCGGGGAACTGCCGGAATGAGCGAGGCGCCACTCCCCTATGCCGAGGTGATCGGTGACCCGATTGCCCAGTCCAAAAGTCCGGTAATCCATGGCTATTGGCTAGAACAGCTGGGCCTGGCCGGTGCGTATCGCCGCGCCCACGTGCGCAGCGATGGCCTGGCCGATTACCTCACCACCCGTCGCGCCGATCCCGCCTGGCGCGGCTGCAACGTGACTATGCCGCACAAGCAGGCGGTGATCCCGCTGCTCGACCGGCTCGATCCGTTGGCCGCCCGCATCGGCGCGGTGAACACCATCGTGCCCGAACAGGGCCTGCTGGTGGGCTACAATACCGACGCTCCCGGCTTCATGGAGCCGCTGGTACCCTGGCTGGCCGATGCCCACCTGCTGCGTATGGCGCGGGTGATGGGCACCGGTGGCGCGGCGCGGGCGATCGTGGCGGCGCTGTCTGATGCCGGGTTCCTGATCGTGCTGGCCGGGCGCGATCCGGCCAAGGCACGGGCGCTGCTCGATGAACTGGCGCGCGGCAGCGATCATCACGCGGTCGATATCGCGCATTTTGCCGATCCCACCGATTTCGCGTTCGACGATCGCCAGGGCCTGTTCGATCTCGTGGTCAATGCCTCGCTGCTCGGCATGACGGGGCAGCCGGCCCTGGCTTATGACCTGTCCCACACCCCGCCTGGCGCGGTGTTCTATGACATCGTCACCAGCCCGCTGGAAACCGATCTGCTGGCGCGGGCCAGGGGCGCCGGCCATGCCACTGTCGATGGCCTGGCCATGCTGATCGGCCAGGCCGACCATGCGTTCCGCCGCTTCTTCGGCGCGGTGCCGCCGCGCGGGGATGCCGATGCGGAACTGCGCCGCCGCCTGCTGACGCCCGTTCCGGCATGAGCCGGCCTTTCGTACTTGGACTGACCGGCTCGATCGGCATGGGCAAGTCTGCCGTGGCGCAGATGATGCGCGAGGCAGGCGTGCCGGTGTTCGATGCCGATGCGCAGGTGCACCGCTTGCAGGGGCCAGGCGGAGCGCTGCTTCCCGCGATCGAGGCGGCCTTTCCCGGCACCACCGGCCCCAACGGCGTCGACCGGGGCAAGCTGGGCGCGCTGGTGTTTGGCGATCCCGCCGCGCTCGCCCGGCTGGAGCGAATCGTCCATCCTGCGGTTTCCGCCGCGCGCGAGTCGTTCCTGATCGAGCATGCCGGGCAGCGCCTGGTGGTGTTCGACATCCCGCTATTGTTCGAAAAGGGCCATGGCGCCGGGCTCGATGCCGTGGCGGTGGTTTCTGCTCCGGCGGCGGTGCAGCGGGCGCGGGTGCTGGCGCGGTCGGGCATGACGGCGGAAAAATTCGCGCAAATCCTGGCACTTCAGGTGCCCGACGCGGAAAAGCGTGCGCGCGCCGATCATATCATCGACACTGGACTTCCGCTCGACCAGACCCGCGCCATGGTTAACGATCTGATCGGCCAGCTTGGGGAAAAAAACCCGTCGGCTTGATCGCCGCGCCCCTTGCCAGCCCCGGCCGGCAGGTTCACATATTGGGCATGCGTGAGATCGTCTTCGACACCGAAACGACGGGACTCGATCCGCAAGGCGGTGACCGGCTGGTTGAACTCGGCTGTGTGGAAATGGTCAATCGGGTGCCCACTGGCGCCACCTATCACGCCTATTTCAACCCCGAACGCGACATGCCGGCCGAGGCCGAGGCCGTGCACGGCCTGTCGGCCGCGTTCCTGGCCGACAAGCCGCGCTTTGCCCAGTGTGCCGCCGATTTCCGGGAGTTCATCGGTGACGCGCCGCTGGTGGCGCACAATGCCGGGTTCGACTTCGGCTTCATCAACGCCGAACTTTCCGCCATCGGGATGGAGCCGGTCAGCCGCGATCGCATGGTCGATACCGTGGCGATCGCGCGGCGCAAGCATCCCGGCGCCAAGCTCAGCCTCGATGCGCTGTGCACCCGCTATGGCATCGATCGCAGCCATCGCACCAAGCACGGCGCGCTGCTCGATGCCGAGCTTCTGGCACAACTTTACGTCGAATTGATGGGTGGCCGGCAAATCGGCCTGGAACTTGCGGCAGAGGTCAGCGTCTCTTCTGCAGGTACCGGCGCTGTGGCCGCGGTTGCGGCCGTGGCGCAAGTGACTGTTGCCAAAACCACCCGGATCTTCCGCGAGCCCCGGCCGCATGCGGCCAGCGAAGCGGAATTGGCCCGCCATGCGGAGTTCATGGCGGGCATCAGCAACCCGCTCTGGTCGCGTTAGGTCTCGCTTGCGGCCCACTGTGCGGGCCGCAAGCGGCCTCGCGGTCAAAGCGGGCCCAAGAAGGAGAGAAGACCCATGGACATTCGCGTTTCGGGACACCAGGTCGAGGCCGGTGCCGCCTTTGAGGCCCACGCGGCCGATCGGCTTTCCGGCATTGTCGACAAGTACTTCTCCCGCGCGCTTTCCTCGCAGGTCACCCTGGGCAAGGCGCCGCACGGAGGCTTCCGCTGCGACATCATCACCCATGTGACGCAAGGGTTGATTCTCAAGGGCAGCGGCGTGGCCCAGGACGCGCACCAGGCGCTCGACCAGTCGGCCGAAAAGATCGACAAGCAGCTGCGCCGCTACAAGCGCCGGATCAAGGCCCATTCCGAGGGCGCGGATTTTGCCCGCCGCAGCGAAGACGCGGCCTACACCGTGTTCATGGTGGAAGAACCTGCGCACGATCAGGAAGAGGCCGAAGCCGCCGATGCGCCGCTGGTGATTGCCGAAACCCGGGTCGACGTGCCCACTGCGACGGTTTCGGACGCGGTGATCATGCTCGACCTGCGCAACACCAACGCGCTGCTGTTCAAGAATGCCGGCACCGGCGTGCACAACATGGTCTATCGCCGTGGTGATGGCTCGATCGGCTGGGTCGAACCGGCCGGCGCCTGATCTCTAAGCCCTGCCCGCAGGCCCATTTCGGGTTTGCGGGCAGCGCCATGACGGCATTGGCCAATTCACCCGTGATGCGATTCGGCGCTTGCATGGGGAACGAATAGAGCGCATGGCGCCGCCAACTTGACCGTGCCTTTACACAGGCTGTGGCGTTTTTCGTTTCATGACCGCACTTTTTTCCATTGATCCTCAGGCTGTCCGCGTCGTTCGCGCTGAATCCAAGGCGCAGATCCTGGATATGCTCGCCGCGTGCTTTGCCAGCGTCTATCGGCTCGACCGGGCGCAGGTGCAGGAACGCATCGAAGAGCGTGAGAGCCTGGGCAGCACCGGTTTCGGCCGTGGCGTGGCGATTCCCCATGCCCGGCTCGATGGCCTGTCGCGCCCGGTGGCGGTGTTCCTGCGGCTGGAAGAACCGGTCGATTTCGCCTCGGCCGATGGCATGCCGGTCGATTGCGTGTTCGGTCTCTTGTCGCCCGAACAGGCGGGCGCCGTGCATCTTCAGGCACTGGCTGCGATCAGCCGCCTGATGCGCGATGATCGCATGCACCAGCGACTGACCAGCGCGCCCGATGCCGACGCGCTCTATGCCGTGCTGGTCAACGTGATCGATCGCGACGCGGCCTGAACCGCGCGCACCCCAAGCCATGACAGCGCGCCTGCCCGCAGGGATCGAGGCCAAAGGCTGGATCAGGGCCGCGCAGGCCGCTGGCGGCTTTGCCATGGTGCTGCACAAGGGTGATCCCGACGCCGGCACTATCGCCTTGGTGACATTGGAAAATCACCCCGAGCATGGGCTGCTGGCGCAATTGTGGGAGCGCATGCCGCGCGCCGATGGTAGCCGGCCATGGACCGCCACAAAGGCGCAAGACCCCGAAAGTAAACAAGATTTTAACGACTATATGGCGCGCAGAACTGCGGCTGATCCCGATTTGTGGCTGCTTGAACTGACCATCGCAGACGCACAACAGTTCATCGGGAACTTTGCCGGCGAAGGTTGACTCCCTTTCGCGCGTGGATAGACCCGGCGCCATCGAATTGCGCAGGCGGCGCCGCTTGGCATGGGGTCTTCAGGCGCTGGCACGCAGACGGGGGTTTACCGTTACGGCCCAAGGGGCATGGCTTTCGGCATGATTGCCGAAGCGCTGTGCTGCGCGCCGCAATCGGCCGATCACCGCCCAATGCAGATGGCTGATGACCGATCCGTTCCGCGTTGCCCGCCAGGCTCTTTCCGGCCTGCTTGCCGTGGTAATGCTGCTGGGCGCACCGCTTGCCCAGGCTCAGGAACCTGTTCACGCCCTGTCTGTTCACGCCCCCGCTGGCCCGCACGATCTCCAGGTCGTGGTGGCAGAAGGCCCCGCCAACGGGGCCATCACGCTTCCTTCTACCGGCCCTGCCACTACCACGCTGCCGCCGGCGCGCGGCATGCTTGCCTTGGCGCCGGCCCCCTCTGCCACCGCCGGTGCGGTCAACGTCGCCAGCCTGGCCGATCTGGTGGCGGCGACGCCGGTGCCGGCCAATCTTTCAGCCGAACTCGAATGCCTGGCCGGCGCGGTCTATTTTGAATCCAAGAGCGAGAGCCTGGCGGGCCAACTGGCCGTTGCCCGCGTGATCGTGGCGCGCAGCCATTCCGGCCGCTATCCCTCATCCTATTGCGGCGTGGTGTTCCAGCCGTCGCAGTTCTCGTTCGTGCGCGGCCATGCGATGCCGGCGATCAACCACGCCAGCCGGTTCTGGGCCAATGCCGCGCGCATTGCCGTGATTGCCGATCAGGGCAGCTGGAAAAGCCCGGTCGAAGGGGCGCTGTTCTTCCACGCCGCGCGCGTTTCCCCGGCCTGGGGCAAGACCCGCCTGGCCGCCATCGGCGGGCATATCTTCTACCGCTGAACGCCGATGAACGCGGGCCTTACAGTGCCTTGCCGGCGCGACCGGCCAGTTCGTTGACATATTGCCATGCCACGCGGCCCGAACGGCTGCCGCGCCGCTTGGACCATTCCAGCGCATCGCCCGCGTCGTACGGCAGCGCCAGTTCGGTGCAATAGCCAGCGATGATTGCCAGGTAATCATCCTGGTTGCAGGCATGAAAGCCCAGCGACAGGCCAAAGCGATCAGCGAGGGCCAGGCGATCGTCCACCGCATCGCGCGGGTTGATCGGATCGTCCTGCTCGCTCATGTGGCGCTCCACGATCGCGCGGCGGTTTGACGTCACGGCCAGGCGCACATTCGCCGGTCGCGCTTCCACCCCGCCTTCCAGCCACGAACGCAGCAGGCGCGCGCCTTCGGCATCGCCGGCATCAAAGCCGAGGTCGTCGAGCAGGACCAGGAATTGGCGCGGCACCCCGCGCAGCTGCGCAAACAGCAACGGCAGGCTGGCATCGGGCATGGCCTGGACCAGGGCAATGGCGCCGGGGTGGGCAGCGTCGGCAGCGTTGACGGCAGCGCGCAGCACCGCCGATTTGCCCATGCCGCGCGATCCCCACAGCAGCATGTCATGTGCCGCAGCGCCACGGGCGAGCCGCGCCACGTTGTCCACCACTGCGGCCTTTTGCGCATCGATGCCGCGCATCAGCGGCAGGCTTGGCGCTTCCAGCCTTTCCACCGCGCGGGCGGTCTGCCCCAGCCAGACATAGGCGGGATGGGTCAACCAGTTCACCTGGGGCGGCGCCGGCGGCGCCAGCCGCTCCAGCGCTTCGGCAATGCGGGTAAGAAGCGTTTCGGGCAAGCTCTGCGGCTGATCGATCATCACGTGGGCAACTTTGCGGCTGAGGGGATGCTTTGCAAAAGGCGCGCAGTCGCGATAGCGACGGCAGCCATGACGTCCAACCCCTTTTCCGACCCCTTGCCGCCCGAAATCCGCCCCGCAGACGATGATGGCGTCGCGGCTGCCATCGCCGTGCTGGCGGCGGGCGGAACCGTCGCCGTGCCCACCGAGACCGTCTATGGCCTGGCGGCGCGGGCCGATCGCGATGCGGCGGTGGCGGGTATCTATCGCGCCAAGGGGCGGCCCGATTTCAACCCGCTGATCGTGCATGTGCCCGATCTGGCGGCGGCAGGGCGTCTGGCGGTGCTGGATGACCGGGCCAAGGCCCTGGCGGCCGCGTTCTGGCCGGGCGCGCTGACCCTGGTCGTGCCGCG
>NZ_APCQ01000674.1:0-3923 GCF_000410615.1 Novosphingobium sp. B-7
CCACCACGGCATCGGGCAGCAGCGCGACCCGCGCCCGGCTGCCGAGCCGGGCATGGGCCATGGCCACGCCCAATTGCCAGGCGCCCGCCTCGCGCACCACGCCGGTGCCAAGATAGCAGCTGATCGGATTGCTGCGCGCATCCGCCAGCCCCAGCCGCACCCAGCCGTGCCAGCGCGGTGCCAGCAGCCCTTCGATCAATACATAGCCGCCCTGCGAGTGGGCGCTGTGCCCTGCATCGTCCACGCGCGGCAGCGGCCGGGTATAGCGCCACACGCCCACCTGCACTTCGCCCTGGCCCAGCGGAAACTCCACCTCGCCGATCAGCAGCGCGCCGGTCGTGCCGGGCAGGCGCAGGGCGGGTACATGGTCGTTGGCCACGCTGCCAGCCTGCGCGTCGAACGCGCCCAGGCGCAGCGTGGTCTTGCCTGCGGTGCTGGCGGTAACCAGCGCCCCGCTCACTGCCATGGGAAAGATGCCGGGGCCGTTGGGGCCGCTTTGCGCCAGTTCGGCGCCAGTGCCGTGACTGGCGTGGACGAACAGGGCGCCCACGCTCTGCACGTCGAACTCGGTGTTCACGTCGATCAGGCCCACTTTGGTCGCAATCGCCAGCGGCGCGGCATTGTCGCTCGCCTGCCAGCGCACCCAGGCTTCATACAGGTGATGGCGCCCTGGCGCCTGGATGCTGCTGATGCCCTGCGCATCGCCCACCCACGAATCGGAAAAGACCGGCCCATGCACGGCGATCATGTCGATATGCGCGGTCAGGCGCGACACACCCAGCGCGCCGCCATCCACGTCCACCCAGGCATCGGCCCGCGCCGCCAGCCCGCCGCCGCGCGCCGCACCGCCATCGGCAACATCCAGGGCATCGGCCACATAGCTGGCGCCCAGGCCGATCAGCCGCGCCGGTGGCGTATCTGCTGCCCAAGCCGTCTGCGGCAGGGCCAGCATCAGGCCAAGCAGCGCGGTGGCGCGGGACAGCCGGTGGCGCCTGGGCCGCGCCGGGGGAAGGGATCTGCACATGCCGCACAGTCTGCGGCATCGCCGGCCAAGCCTGGATGGATGCCGGGCTGCGCAGAAACGCGCATCGCAGCAATGCGGAAGGCGGCATTAAGCTGCCGTTGACCGGCAAGCCCATGCCGCCACCACAACAGCCGCTGCCGCCCCGCTGAAAATTTCAGCCGGCTGAAGTGTTGCAACCCTGCATCAGATCTTGTCAAAGAATAGGTATGCACTTTTGGACTAGCACGTCTGGCTTGAGCCGCTATGATGACAAGGCATAAGACGGGACAAGCCCGGCGCGGCGGTGGGAGAGGACGCCGTAAAAAATCCCTGCGCCGGGTGAACCTGCCATCAAGCCGCGATTGCCATATAGTGGCGCGAAAATCGGGCTTTTTACGCAAAATCTACGGTTTACCGCACGCCCCGCGCTTCATGCTTTGGGGCGTTTGCGCTGTGCGAATCGGCGCCGCGCCAATCGCGTCAGGCCATATGCCAGCGCCCCCGTCACTGCCCGGCCCGTTGGGGGCACCGTGCAGTGGCGGGGGCGCGGCAAACGCGGCGCTAACCGGCGGGTTCAGGCGGTGGCCAGCACCGGGCGATTGGCGATGAGGTTGTCCACCACCGAAGGATCGGCCAGCGTGGAGGTATCGCCCAGCGAGCCCAGGTCATTCTCAGCGATCTTGCGCAGGATGCGGCGCATGATCTTGCCCGAACGCGTCTTAGGCAGGCCGGGGGCGAACTGGATCACGTCGGGCGTGGCGATCGGGCCGATCTCGTGCCGCACCCAGGCCACCAGTTCGCGGCGCAGTGCCTCGTCGGGCTCTACCTCGGCATTGCAGGTGACATAGGCATAGATGCCCTGGCCCTTGATCGCGTGCGGCATGCCCACCACGGCGGCTTCGGCCACCTTGGGATGGGCCACCAGCGCGCTTTCGATCTCGGCCGTGCCCATGCGATGGCCCGATACGTTGATCACGTCATCGATGCGGCCGGTGATCCAGTAATAGCCGTCCTCGTCGCGGCGGCAGCCGTCGCCGGTGAAGTACCAGCCCTTGAACGTGGTGAAATAGGTCTGGAAAAAGCGCTCGTGATCGCCCCACACCGTGCGCATCTGGCCCGGCCAGCTATCGCCGATCACCAGGCAGCCATCGGTGGCGCCGTCCAGTACCTGGCCATCGTTGTCGAGCAGGGCGGGCTGCACGCCGAACATCGGCTTGCTGGCAGAGCCCGGCTTCAACGCCGTGGCGCCGGGCAGGGGGGTGATCATCGCGCCGCCGGTTTCGGTCTGCCACCAGGTGTCGACGATCGGGCAGCGGCCTTCACCCACCACCTTGTGATACCATTCCCAGGCTTCGGGGTTGATCGGCTCACCCACGCTGCCGAGCAGGCGCAGCGATTGGCGGCTGGTCTTGTGCACCCATTCGTCACCCTCGCGCATCAGGGCGCGCAGGGCAGTGGGGGCGCCATAGAAGATTTCCACGCCGAACTTGTCCACCACCTGCCAGAAGCGGCTGGGATCGGGAAAGTTGGGCACGCCTTCGAACATCACCGTGGTCGCGCCATTGGCCAGCGGGCCATAGACGACATAGGAATGGCCGGTGACCCAGCCGATATCGGCCGCGCACCAATAGATCTGTCCAGGGCGGTAATCGAACACGTACTGGTGCGTCATCGCGGCCCACACGGCATAGCCGCCGGTGGTGTGCAGCACGCCCTTGGGCTTGCCGGTGGAGCCGGAAGTGTAGAGGATGAACAGCGGATCTTCCGCGTTCATTTCCACCGGCGCACAATCTGCGCTCTGCTCTGCTACGGCCCGCGCCCAGGGCAGATCGCGGCCTTCCTGCATCGGCACATCGGCGCCGGTGCGGGCCAGGACCACTACGGTATCGACCGCAGGGCAATGCGTCAGCGCTTCGTCGACGTTCTTCTTGAGCGGCACGCGCTTGCCGCCGCGCAGGCCTTCATCGGCGGTCAGCACCACGCGGCTGTCGCAATCCTCGATCCGCCCGGCCAGGGCATCGGGCGAAAAGCCGGCAAAGACGATCGAATGGATCGCACCGATCCGCGCGCAGGCCAGCATCGCCACGGCCGCTTCGGGCACCATCGGCAGGTAGATCGTCACCCGGTCACCGGCCTTGACCCCGCGCGCCTTGAGCAGGTTGGCCAGGCGGCACACATCGGCGTGCAGTTCGCGATAGGTGATCGCGCGCGATGCATCGGTCGGGCTGTCGGGCTCCCACAGGATCGCCACGGTATCGCCGCGCTCTGCCAGGTGGCGATCGAGGCAATTGGCCGAAAGGTTGAGCGTGCCATCCTCGAACCAGCGAATGCCGAAATCTTCCTCGTGGAAGCTGGTGTTCTTCACTTTGGTGAACGGCTTGATCCAGTCGATCCGCTGCGCTTCCTCCGCCCAGAACGCATCGGGTTCCTCTACCGAGCGACGGTGCATTTCCAGATAGCGCGCTTCGTCGATCAGGGCGTTCTGGGCCCAGTCGGCGGGAACGGGATAAATGGCTTCGGCCATATGCGGAACCCTCTCGATGTGTTTGTCGTGCGCTGTGCGGGCGACGTGATGCTTGCCTCACGCTAGCCGCTTGGGCGCCTCTGTGCCAGTTGGATATAAGTCTACCATGCCGCAGGCGCGAGATGGCCGGGCGCGCTTGCACGCACGTGCCGTGTGCCGGGTGTCGCAACATCGAAACAATCCGCCGGGCATCTCCCAAATGGAAGGTGCGTAGGCAGCGTCCATGGGTGCACCACTTGGCCCAAGGCCTGTGGGGATCGCAGGCCAAGGAGGATCATGATGACGCTTTCCCGCCGCAATGCCCTGGGTGCGATCGGTGCCGGCCTACCGCTGGCAGCTGCGGCCACGCGCGCGCTGGCTGCCCCCGTGGTGCCGCCCGCGCCCTTGCCGGTGCCG
>NZ_KE148336.1:0-6469 GCF_000410615.1 Novosphingobium sp. B-7
CCGGCCACCAGCGCCACGGCCTGGCGCAGCATGTCTGGCCCCATGTTGTCGAGCAGCAGGCGCGTCGCCCCCGCCGCCAGCGCCGGTTCGATCTGGTCGAGGTGGTCCACCTCGCAGATCACGTCGGCCACGCCGGCGGCCAAGGCGCGGCGCACCGCTTCGGCCACGCCGCCGGCCACCAGCACGTGGTTGTCCTTGATCATCGCCGCATCCCACAGGCCCATACGGTGGTTGTGCCCGCCGCCGGTGCGCACGGCATATTTTTCCAGGTGGCGAAAGCCGGGGATGGTCTTGCGCGTATCGAGCAGGCGCGCCCGCGTCTGCCCCATGGCATCGACATACTGCCGCGTCAGCGTGGCCACCCCAGAAAGGTGCTGCACGGTATTGAGCGCAGAGCGTTCCGCCGTCAGCATGGCGCGGGCGTTGCCGGCGAGGCACATCAGCGCCGTGCCCGGTTCCACGCGGGTGCCTTCGTCCACCAGGATAGTGATATCGACCGATGGATCGAGCGCGCGGAAGAACGCGGCCGCAATCGGCAGTCCGCACACCGTGATGGCATCGCGGCTGTCCATCACCCCGGCAAAGCGCGCCTCGGCCGGGATCACGCTTTCGCTGGTGACATCATGACCACCGCCCGGCAGCCCCAGGCCCAGATCTTCCTCAAGCGTGGCGCGGACAAAGGCGGCGAGGTCGAAACCCGGAATGGCAAAATCGGTCATGGCGCGGCTTTACCGACTGGGCGCGGAGGTGCCAATCGGAATTGGCCGATCGGGCATGCGGGACGTGCCGGGCTGGCGCTTGGCACAGCCCGGCATGGCCGTCAGTGGACGAAGCGGGCCACCACGTCGCGATAGGAGCGGCTCACCTTCACCTCGGCGCCGGATTCCAGCACCAGGAAGCATTCGCCATTGGTATGCGGGCGCACCTGGCGCACCTGATCGAGGTTGACGATCTTGGAGCGGTGGACACGCTGGAACCCCCGCGGGTCGAGCCGGCGTTCGAGATCCTTCATCGTTTCGCGCAGGATCAGCGAATTGTCGCCGGTGTAGATGCACATATAGTCGCCGGCAGCCTCGATGCGCTCGATCGTGTCGACATCGACGCGGAAAATCTGGCCGCGATCCTTGATGTTGATCAGCTTTTCAAAACGGCCTGCGGCCACTTCGCCATCGTCTTCCAGTTCGGGCATGGCGTCGGGCGCCACTTCGGCCAGCACGTTCTTGAGCTTTTCCACTTCTTCCAGCCCGCGCTTTTCGGCCATGCGCGTGCGCGCCCGGTCAAGCGCATCGGCCAGGCGGTCTTCCTCCACCGGCTTGAGCAGGTAGTCCACGGCATTCGCCTCGAACGCCTTGAGCGCGTGTTCGGAATAGGCGGTGACGAAGACGAAGAGCGGCGGATCGATTTCCATCACGCCCTTGACCACGCTGAACCCGTCAAAGCCGGGCATCTGGATATCGAGAAAGACCAGGTCGGGCTTTTCGGTCTTGATCTTGCGGATCGCCTCGCGTCCGTTGGAACAGGTGTCGATCACCTCGACATCGGGGAAGGCCTGGAGACGCAGCTGGAGGCCCTGGATGGCGAGTTTCTCGTCGTCGACGAGGATCGTGCGGATGGTCATTTGCTACCTTTGCCTGGAGCGTCTGCCCTGTTGTGGTTTTTTTGCCCCCGCGTGACAAATGCGACAAGCCCGAAAAGTTCCCGAGGCATGCCCACCTGCGTCGTCATGCCCGTGCCAGCCGGTTGCCCGGTTGGGCGAGCGTGGCGGGCTCCTCCTTCGCTTCGAACGGCAGTTCGATGGTTACGGCAAAGCCACCTTCGGGGCGGTTGCCCACCTCGAAGCGCTGCTGGCTGCCATAGGCCTGCGCCAGGCGATCACGAATGTTGGGCAGGCCTACGCCCGTGGAAACCGGGTATCCCGGCGCGGATGGGCTATCGGCAGAGTCGGTTTGCACACCGAACAGCGTTGATGGATCGGTGCCCGCTGGCAAGCCCGGCCCGGTGTCCGACACGGTGACCCGCAGCATGGGGCCGACGAGTTGCGCCGCGATGGTGATCTGGGCGCCGTCTTCCAGCGCGCTGACCGCATACTTGATGGCGTTCTCCACCAGTGGCTGCAGCAGCAGCGAGGGCATCAGCGCCGACCGCGCAGCGTCATCGATGCGAAACTCGGTCCGTAGCCGCTCTTCAAAGCGCATCAACTCGATATCGAGGTAGAGCTTGAGCGTCTCCACTTCCTGCGCCACCGTCACCCGGCCGGTTGGCTCGTTGATCAGGGTATAGCGTAGGAAGGCAGAAAGCCGGGTCAGCATGGCATTGGCCGGCTCGGTCTGCTTCAGCAGTACCAGCGTGGAAATCGAATTGAGCGTGTTGAACAGGAAATGCGGGTTGAGCTGGTAGCGCAGCATGGCCAGCTGGGCCGACGTCGCCTGCGCTTCCAGATAGAGCAACTGGTCGTTCTGCTCTTCCACCTGGATATAGAAATTGATCGCGTAATAGAGCGCCGACCATGCCCCCAGCAGCGTCAGGTCGATATAGAACACGCCCAGGAACAGCTGGGCAAAGCCGGCGTCGCTGCCCGGGCGGTAGAGGCTGATTACCCAGGCATCGATGAAGGCATAGAGCCCCACGGCCACGGCCAGGACTAGCGCGGTGGCACCCCAGGTGATGATCGGGCGCCGGTTGATCAGCGCGCGATAGATCACCGAGAGGATCGACGAGATCGAAAAGCCGGTGATCGAGGCGATCAGCACGATCAGCAGGAACGACCAGGGCTGGGCATTGGCCAGGCTGGACATGGCGCGCAGCAACATGGCGCCGCCCCAGCCAACGAACTGGAGCCGCCAGAAGGCGCGGTTCTTGTTGCCGAAGAACGGCGTGGGGCGAAGCGGCAGCATGGCCATGACCATCGCGTTCTAGCGCCTTGGCGCGCCGGGCGCCATGGGTGCCTTGTCCACAACACCGGCCGGTTGCGGCATTGGCGGGGCGCCATCCTCGCGGCGGAACAGGCGTGGCCAATCGGCCTTGACGCCATGGTGGGTGGCGGCCTGCATCGTCGCGATCTCTGCCGCCATGGTACGCACGCGGGTGCGCCAGCTGCCATGATCGGGCGAGGCGAAGAACAGGATTTCATAGCGCGGGCCGATGCGCCGCATCCATGCCATGGCGGCGGCCGGATCATAGCCGGCGTTTTGCAGCAGCCACACCGACAGGCGATCGGCCTCGCGCTCGGTCTTGCGGGCGCTGCCGCCGTGTTCCAGCCAGGTCTGGTGATCGAGCACGGCATGGGCCAGTTCGTGCGCGGTCAGCGCGGCGATCTCGGCCTCGTCCCACTTGGCCACTTCGGCCATGGGCCGGCCGATGCGCACCGTATCGCGGTTGGCGCCGGCATTGCCCTTGCTGTCATCCATCAGGAAGCGCACCTGGCACACCGGCTCGCCGGCAATCGTCAGGCGCTGCCCGCCGGCGAGGCCGAGCGTGACCCGGCCATCGCGCGCGGCATCGCGCTCTAGCGCATCCTGCAGCGCAAACAGCCGGTCCCACTTGCCTTGCCGTGGCACCGGCAGGCTCGATACCGCCAGCGCTTCGACACTCTCTACCGTGGCATTGAGTGGCAGGCCCGCGCGTGCCGCCGGGCCATCGCTTGCCATCGCGCCCACGCCAATATCGCCGGCGAGGCCATAGACCTGCCGCGCCAGCGCCGGATCATCGAACGTGCGCACATCCTGCAGCATCACGCCGATGCCCGGCGCCACGCGCGCGCAATAGAGCGCATTGGCGCGAGCGAGCTTCCAGCCGATGCTCTGCACCGTCACGTCATTGCGCTGGATCTCGTCAACCGGCTGCAGGGGAGCAGGCTGGGCCATAGTGGGTTGGGCCAGCGCGGGCTGTGCCGTGGCGATGGCAAGCAGCAGCGGCACCAGGCCACCTGCCTGGCGCCACCCGATCATGCGCCTTGCGCCTTGTCGCCGCTGCGCGCGGCGTCGATCGCCTGTTGCAGCCGTTCCTTGCCGACCGCACCGCTCAGCAACTGGTCGCCGGCCACCCAGGCGGGCGTGCCGCTCACGCCCAGCTGGCGCGCGAGATCGAGATTGCGCTGCAGTTCTTTCATCGTGCCAGGCTGCGCGGCAAAGGCAGCCGCCGCCGTGGTATCGAGCCCGGCCTTGCCGGCGGCAAGCGCGATGCTGTCGGGGCTGGGCCGCTCGCCGCTGAACATCGCCTTGTGGAACTGCGGATATTTGCCCTGCGCGGCGGCGGCGAGGCCCATGCGCGCGGCTGGCACGCTCTGCGCCGAAATGATCGGCAACTCGCGCACCACGACCTTGAGATCGGGATTGGCGGCCACCAGCGCTTCCACGTCAGCCACGCTGCCGCGGCAATAGGTGCAGGCAAAGTCGGTGAATTCCACCAGCGTCACGCGGCCCTGCGGGTTGCCCAGCACGGCCCCGGGAAACGGCGTTTCCAGCGCGCCGCGCAAGGGCGCCACGCGGCTCGATGCCTCGCGCGCTTCCAGGCGGGCGGCGGCATCGCTGAGGATTTCGGGATGATCGAGCAAGGTCTGGCGCACCAGTCCTTCCAGTGCCTTGCGTTCCTTGCCGTCGATGCCGGCATCGGCCAGGGCCTTGGTCAGCTGCGCTTCGTCAAGCTGGGCCGTTTCCGTCTGGGCCACGGCATCACGGTGGCCGCTCGAGGCCACCCACCAGGCGAGGGCGGCAGCCACGGCTGCCACCAGGACCAGCAGAACCACGAACGAACGGCGTTGGGCAGGCGCTGTCATCGGCTTACTTCTTCTTCCTTTGCCGTTCCATCATCGCCTGGGCCGACATGGCAATATCCTGCGCGCGCAGCCAGTCGGGCGTGCCCTTGGGCAGGCCGTCCTCGGCCGCCTGGGCGCTGCGTGCTGCCTCGGGCAACTGCATCTGCATCAACTGCTGCTCGGCACTGGCCAGGCGGGCGCGGGGGGTATCCCCTTCGGCCTCGTAGACCACGCCAAGCTGATACCATGCAAACGGATTTTCGCGGTCCTTGGCTACCGCCGCCTTGAGCACGCGCTCCGCTTCGGCAAAGTTGGCCTTGTCCTCGGTGGCGAGCAGGGCGTGGCCAAAGGTGGTGGCGATCAGCGGGTTGTTGCCAGTCAACTGCGTGGCGCGGCGCAGGGGCGGGATGGCATCGGCCGGCTGGCCGGATTCGAGCAGCACCTGGCCCTTGAGTTCCAGCGCATAGGGATCATCGGGCAGTTGCTTGAGCATGGCGTCCACTTCGGCCAGCGCTTTGTCCATCAGCGCTTCCTTGTGATAGGCATAGGCGCGCGCGTAGTGGGCCGGGGCATCCTGCAGGTAATCGGGAAAGGCGCGCAGCGTGTCCTGCGGCTCTGCCAGATAGCCATAGAGCTTGGCCTTCACGCGCAGGAAGCGGGCCTGCAGCTGCGGGTCCATCGGCGTATTCCAGGCCGGATCGTGCTCGTAGACATCCTGAAGATAGGTCAGGCGGTCGGCCGTCATCGGGTGGGTGGAATAGAACTCCGCATCGGCATTGCGGGTAAAGCCATAGCGGAATTCCTGATTCTGCAGCTTCTTGAAGAAATCCAGCGACCCGCGCCCGGAAATCCCCGCCTTGGACAGGAACTGCGCACCGGCAGCATCGGCTTGCGATTCCTGCGCGCGGCTGAAGGAGAGGTAGCTGCCCAGCGCCGCCTGTTGCCCCGCCATGAACACGCCCAGGCCCGCGTCGGCCGAACCGGCGGCAGCGGCCAGGCCACCGAGCAGCAGCGACAGCAGGGTAATGCCGGTGGCCGGCTTTGACCCGGCGGTGCTGATCACGTGGCCGCCGGTGATATGGCCCAATTCGTGTGCCACCACGCCTTGCACTTCGTTGATATTGTCGGCCGCGCCCAGCAGCCCGGAATGGATATAGACCGCCTGCCCGCCGGCCACGAAGGCGTTGATCGAGCCATCGTTGAGCAGGATGATATCGACATTGCGCGGATCGAGCCCGGCCGCCTTGATCAGCGGGGCCGACATGTCGCGGAACAGCGCCTCGGTCTCCGCGTCGCGCAGCACCTCTTGCGCCATGACCGGTTGCACGGTCAGCGCCATGGCCACGACGGCCGAACACAGCGCAGCCAAGGGTCGGCGCAGACGGGAGGAAATGAGGGCGGGCTTCACGATACCGGTTATTGTGGCGCGGAATGAACCGATGGTGAAGCGCAAACCGTGCTGATGAACGCGGTTACGGCAGCAAGGGGCCGACCTTCGCGCGCGAAGGGGCGGGCAAAGGCCATGATCATCCTCTCGTGGTCGATCCCGTCCAGCACCTGCGCCTGCGTCGGCTGGCCGGCGCTGGTCATCGCGGCGGCCAGGGCCAGGCTGTTGCGCGGGCGCACGCGGGTATCCTGCGCGCCGTGCAGCAGCAGCAGCGGCGGCGCCCCAGCGCGGGCATGGGTGATCGGCTGGGGTTGCGCCAGATCGGCGCA